>DATGTQ010000282.1 GCA_035301805.1 Tissierellales bacterium | reverse complement strand
TGAAAAAGAAACATGAGGTCCTTTTTCAAACATAATAATTTCAGCATCCTCATCTAACCTTCTAACTCTTGCTGCTGATGAGGCCCCACCAGCTACTCCACCAACAATTAAAATTCTTTTACCCATCTTTTATTTTCCCCCTTTAATTTTAAATTAATTTTGTTCCATAATGGGAATGTATGATATACTAATGATAATTAATAATATCTACTTAGTTAGATATTTAATTATCTATCTACTATATTAATATAAAACTACATTCCTGCATAATAAACAGTTATTATATATAATAACCTTTTCTTATATACCAAAAACGGGAAGTGAAAACATGGATTTAAATTATTTAAAATCATTTTACATGACAGTAAAATGTAATAGTATTTCAAGGGCAGCAAAAAAGCTTCATCTTACCCAGCCGGGGTTAAGTATACAGATTCAAAATCTTGAAAATGAAGTTGGTGCTACTTTACTAGAAAGAAGTAACAAGGGTGTCGAGCTAACAGAAGAAGGACAAATAGTTTTTGAACATGCAAATACTATGCTTTCTTTAGAAAAAAACATAATAAAAAATCTAGAGGATTTACAAAATGAAAAGAAAAAATTATCAATATGTGCCTGTAAAAGTCTAGGTGAATACGTTATTCCCTGTAGTATCTATACTTTTAGAGAAATTTATGTAGATGTTAATGTATTTCTAGAAGTTTACAATACTAATACTGTTATCAAAAAGCTTTTAAGTCATGATACAAATATAGCCATCATTACAGGTGAACATGACTTTGAAAATATTGAAACAGTACCAATTTTAGAAGATGAATTTTTACTTATTGCCGGTCCTGATGTGGAAGAAGAAAGTATTACCCTAGATGAAATTACAGATATTCCTCTTATTTTAAGAGAAAAAGGCTCTTATAATAAAGTTCTTTTATCAAAAACCTTATTAGAGCACTCTATTAATATTGATGATTTAAATATAGTATTGTCTGTTAATTCATCAGAATCTATAAAATCTTCAGTTTCATCTGGAAGGGGATATGCCTTTCTACCTAAAATAGTAGTTAAACGAGAACTTAGAAGAGGTACATTGAAGGAAATTAAAATTCAAGATTTTGAGGCTAAATTCAGTTATTATCTTGCTTATAGAAAAAATTATAAATTCACAAAATGTGAAGAATACTTTAAAAAATTTATCACTTCAAATAAGAGATGCTTTTGTTATTAAAAATAGTGGCCAAAATGGCCACCATTTTTATGCTTTTGCCTTTTCTTTTTCCATATACTTTTTATATATTTTAGAACCAATCACTCCACCAATAGTCATTGCTATTAAAAAGAACCAACCTGATAATGAAAAATTTGCCATACCTGAATATAGTGCACCAACATTGCAACCACCAGCTACCTTAGCACCATAGCCCATTAATATACCACCTAGTGCATAAAGCCCTACATCTTTGCTATTGAAGTCAAATTTAAATTTAAAATTTCCAGCTAATAATAACGCAATAGTAGAGCCAAATATTATACCTATATTTCTTACAGAAACTGGATGATTCATAAGTCCTTTATTTACTGTTTCAGAAATAGCAGCTAGTGGTGCATTGGATGTAAAGTTTATCCCAAACTTTTCAAACAGCCAGACTCCCCATAAGGTATATGGCCCTGAAGCACCCCAACTACCACCTGTAGTATTAATAATAAATATAAACATTAATGCTATTAATACTGCACCAGTATAATAAGACCATCTTTTGACAAAAAAATTATGATAAGTTACCTCACTAAAAAAGTTAAATTCTTCTGGCTCTGGAAGTGGCATTTGCCAGTCTTCATATTCTAATTCAATATATGTTCCTTCCTTTTTTCTCTTATCCTCATATTTCCTCGTAAATATATAAATTAACAATAACAAAACTAAAGATAATATAACCGTACCTACATATCCAAAAATATCTGGTAAATAAACAGTTATGCCCATCTTAGTGAATACGCTTTCCTCCCACCAAGAACCATGAGCAGTTCCAAGGATACCACCTATCGCAAAGAACAGTAAAACAATCCAAGCTCTCCCTTCACCTTCTCCAGTATCTGTCAATACTCCAGAAGCACATCCACCGCCAAATATCATTCCTATACCAAATATAATACCTCCAACAATAGTGGATAAGCTTGCTTTTTGAACAAATCCAGTTCCTGGTATAATTGTATCACCTTCTTCAGCCCTTAAAGCCATAACTGCACCATTTTCAGCTGCTCCATAATGTATCCCAGCTGTAGCTATTATGGATAATGCAAACATTAATAATAGTGCCTTAGTTAATGCACCATCACCTGTAAAATAAGTTTCCCTAATTCCTCCAGCAAATCCATATCTAGACCTAGTCAATATATAGCCAAGAGCTAAGCCAGTAATTAAAAATAATGCTAAATTACTATCCTTTGCATATTGAACCTTTGCAAAAATGATCATAAGAATTATAACTCCAATACCTATAAATACTTGTTTCTTATTCATCAAAATCCTCCTCTCAAATTTTAGAGATTGTTAAATAATAATTGTTAAAATAATAACTTAACTTCATCTTACTTATAGGCTATTACACTTTCCCCCTCATGCATAGTAAATAATAGTTATACATAATAAAATTATTTTATATCAATTGTTTTTCTTCTTTATAAATTGTTGTAGATAGAAAAATAGTATGTTAACATTTAATTAAATGAAAGGCATACATAAAGGAGGCCTTTTTGTGGAGGCCATAAAAAACCTGATTGGTTAAAAATAAAACTACGTGGCGGTCAAGATTTAAATAGTGTGCATAGGATTTTAGATGCGCTTTCATTAAATACAGTATGCCGAGAAGCTAAATGTCCAAATCTTATGAAATGTTTCAGTAAAAACCGCAACGTTCATGATTTTAGGAAAAAACTGTACTAGAAATTATAAATTTTGCAATGTCATTAAAGCACCAGTAGAATCTATAAATCCTAAGGAGCCTATAAATATTGCTAATGCTGTTAAAAAGTTAAGTCTTAAATATGTAGTAATAACTTCAGTAACTAGAGATGATTTAAATAACGGGGGCGCAGACCATTTTACAAAAGCTATAAATAGTATTAAAAATGTAGATAAGAATATAATTATAGAAATACTTATTCCTGATTTTCAAGGAAATAACGAAGCTTTAACTAAAGTTGTAAAAACTAAACCAGAGGTAATAAATCATAATGTAGAAACAATTCCAAGCTTATACTCTAAAGTAAGACCTATGGCAATGTATGAACATTCCTTAGAAGTATTGAAAAATATAAAAAAAATGGCCTTAGATTTAGGTTTTAAATTTGTAGCTTCTGGTCCTCTAGTAATAAGCTCTTATAATGCAAATGAAGCCATAGATTTAATTATTGACTAACCTATGGAGAGGAGTAGACTATATCTCCCCATTTTTTATTAAAAGCATTACATCAATTATAAAATAATGAT
>DATGTQ010000281.1 GCA_035301805.1 Tissierellales bacterium | reverse complement strand
CCAAGTTATGATTTGGCTACAGGATTAAGATTATATAGATTTATTCTAATGGCTTGTGCTGGGATTTTAGGCCTTTACGGGATAATGCTTGGATTTTTAGTTATGTTAACTCATCTTGTGAAATTAAATAGTTTTGGCATTCCTTTTACATCTCCTTATTCTGGATTAGGTTTGGAAGAAGGAGACCTAAAGGATACAATTATAAAAGCTCCTATACAGACTTTAAAGAAAAGACCAGCTTTTACTTTTCCTAAAAATAAGAGAAGACTTAGATAAGGTGATGGTATGAAAGGAAAAAGCAAAGTATCAAATAGGCAAATTAAGGCTCTAATTGTTTCTGTTGTTATTGGAATAGGGATACTTTCTTTGCCAAGTGACTTAGCAGAAATTGTAGAAAATGGAGGATGGTTTAGTATTATTTTAGGGGGGATTTTAACTATTCCTATTATAATGATATTTAATAGTCTAAACCTAATGTATCCAGGAAAAATATATTTTGAATTTGGAAAAGAAATCGTTCCACCCTTTATATTCAACATAATGTCTTTTATTTTTCTTGTATATCTAGTAGGTATCTTAACTTTTTCGGTGCGAATATTTGGGGCAGTAATAAAAGTATTCTTATTGGAAACCACACCTATAGGAATTATAATAATTACTATGCTTTGGGTCACTTCCTATTTAGGAAGAAGTAAAATAGTGGATATAAGTCGTATGGCTCTTATAATCTACCCCATAATACTAGTTACAGCAGTTGGAGTAGTTATATTTTCAATACCAGGAACGGATTTTTCCAACATACATCCTTTAGCAAATATAAAGTTGAAACCTATGCTGAGAAGTATTCCAATTGCATTTTTTGCTTATGGAGGTTATGAGATTGGGCTTATAGCTATGGGGAATGTAGAAAAGCCTGAAGAAAGTTTAAAATATAGTATATATGCCATAGTAGATATACTAATAATTTATTTATTATTCTTTTTCATTACTTTATCTCAGTTTGGAATAAATGAATTAAAAAGACAAATATGGCCCTCTTTAGTATTAACAAGAGAAATAGGTTTTCCTGGGCTCTTTATTGAAAACTTAGATGGAATAGTAATGGCAATATGGGTTGTGGTAATATTTGGGACTATGGGACCTGCTTTTCATGTCTCAGGAATAATTCTATCCAATTTGTTTAATACTAAAAAACATGATTATTTTGTCACCGCTTTAATTCCTATTGTATATATAATTTCTATTTTGCCTCAAAACTTAAGAGATGTATATAAATATATGGGTAAATTTGTAAACATAACAGGAGTCATATCTGCAGTTATTTTCCCAATTATTTTATTTGTTATAAATAAAGTGAAAAATAGGAGAGAAAAATTATGAGCAAAAAATCACTTTTTATTTTGTTCTTGATTTGTTTAAGTATCATATTAGTAGGTTGTTGGGACATGGAAGAAATAAATCAAAGAATATTTGTAAGTAGTATAGGTATAGATTTTAATGAAGAAGGCAAAGAAGGAGAAGGGAATTATATAGTTACCTATGTTTATCCTAATATATATGCTTTGGGTAAGGAGCCGACTCAAAAAGAAGAACGTTTTGTAGTTTCTACAGTATCTCAAACTTTATTTGATTCTAGTAGACATTTGGCTACGAGGATAGATAAACCTTTCTATTTTAAGCATTTAAAAGTAATCGTTATAGGAGAGGAATTTTTAAAACATGAGGATTTAGTTAAGCAGGTTTTAGATGGGTTAAATAGAGATTCAAGAATTAATAGAAATGTAAAAATAGCAGTAACAGATGGTACTGCAAAAGAGATATTAGAAATAAAACCAAAACAGGAACCTATAACTGGAGCATATTTAAATGATGTTATTGAAAATAATTCCCAGTCCTCTAGGTTTACTCCCCAAACTTTAACTAGGCTAACGAAAGAGTTTGATATTAGTGATGTAACTTTAGCTCCAAAAGTAAAGAAAGTAAAAGATGACCTTGTAATTTCGGGAGCAGCAATACTGAGAGACTATAAACTAATAGGTTGGATTGGAGAAGAGGAAAATAGAACTTTAGCAATGATGAAGAGTAAAGTAAAAACTGAATTAATAGATGTTTCTGTAGAAGACTTTACGGTATCTTATGTTATTACGGGAGTAAAAGCTAAAAATGATGTTTCATTAGAGGATGAGAAAATAAAAGCGAGTTTTGATATACATACAGAAGGATATATTCAACAGTATACCTTTGAAGGAGGAAAAAACACTTTTCAGGATGATTTTATTGAAAAGGTAGAAAGGGAAGTAGAAAAAAAATTAAAAGAAGAAGCAGAAAAGCTAGTTCATCATATGCAAACTTATCATAAGGCAGATATTTTTGGTATAGGTGAATATTTAAGTAAGCATCATCCAAAGGTTTGGGAAGATGTGGGTAAAGACTGGGATGAAATTTTTGTTACTGTAGATTTTGAAATTAATGTTACATCAAAAGTAAGAAGGACAGGAGTTACTAAATAGGAATAAAAAAACAAAATATTGTCAATACTTATTAATACTAGAAAAATATAAAGGAGTGAAAATATGAAACATAAAAAATTAATACTCTTATTGTCCGCATTTATAATAAGTATTGCATTTTTAATTCATCCTTATGTAAAAGAGAAAAAGGCCCACGAAAATACTTTTAAAGAACAGATTATTAGATTTCATATAAAGGCTAACAGCGATGATGAAGAAGATCAAGCCCTAAAATTACGAATTAGAGATGAAATACTAGATCAAATAGGGGACAAATTTGAGACTTCCCATTCCATTAAAGAATCTAGGAAAATTATTTTAGAAAACTTAGATAATATTAAAGAAATTGCAGAAGAAGAAATAAAAAAAGAAGGAAAAGACTATGAAGTAGCTGTTAGCTTAGAAAGGGATCAATTTCCAACAAGAAGTTATGGGGATATGGTATTTCCATCAGGTGACTATGAAGCTTTAAAACTAACTATAGGAGAAGGAAAAGGGAAAAATTGGTGGTGCGTTATGTTTCCACCTTTATGTTTCATAGATATTACTCACGGAGTACCAGCTAATATAGAGGAAGATACGGAAAGGATAATTCATGAAGAAGAATTTGAAGAAAAGTCTAAAATAGAATCGGAAGAAAAAGTGGAAGAGACAGAAGAGACGGATGCTATAGAAACCATAGGGGTTCCAGAGCCAGTAGAGTTAAAAAGGGAGGAAGAAGAAAATACTATAAAATTAAAATCTAAAGTAGTAGAAATGTTTGAAAAGACAAAGGATCATTTAGTGGAAATGACTGTTGAATAAAGGGAGAGTTTTCTCTCCTTTTTTTATTTTTGACTATTATAAAAAACAAAATTATAGTCTTATGTATAAAAATTGATATATTACAAAAAATATAGAAAATACTTTTTTAGAAGGAGGAATACATTGAAAAAGACTTTTTTAATAACTAGTGTATTTGTGTTAATTTTTCTTTCGATATTTATGTTTTATGAACCTAAACAATTTCCGATAGAGACTATTTCAAATTATGAAATGCTTTTGGGACCTAGGGCATTGTACTGGGGTTCTAGAGGTCAAGATGTAAAAAATGTTCAGTGGAAACTACGAAACTGGAAGTATTATGAAGGAAATGTAGATGGAGTCTATGGAGCCAGAACTTATAGAGCAGTTATTAGATTCCAAAAGAAGAATGGATTAAAGGTAGATGGAGTAGTTGGACCTGGTACTGCTGCAGCTATGGGTTTACAACTAACTTCTCAAGCTCAAGGTACTTCTAATTCAGGTATAAATAGAAGTGGTGATGAATGGTTAATGGCAAGATGTATTCATGCAGAAGCTAGAGGAGAACCTTATATAGGTCAAGTAGCAGTAGGGGCTGTAATATTAAATAGGGTAAAGAGTCCTTCTTTTCCCAATACTATAGCAGGGGTAATTTACCAACCCTTAGCATTTACAGCTGTAGCTGATGGACAAATGAATCTACCTCCTAACAAAGACTCATTAAAAGCTGCTCGAGATGCCCTAAATGGATGGGATCCAACTTATGGAACTTTATATTATTGGAATCCAGCTACTGCTACTAGTAAATGGATTTGGTCTAGAAAAGTAACTTTGAAAATTGGTAAACATTGGTTTGGACTATAAGGAGGAAAGAAAATGAAGAGAAGAGAATGGATTATACCATCAATATTAGGTTTAGTTCTAGTAATATCCCTTGTGTGGGGCTATAATGAAAATGTAGCAAAAAATGAATATAGGACCTCCTTAACTAATCATTATCAAAGACTGTATTTTGATACTAGAAAACATGTGGAGAATGTTCAAGTGTCCCTATCTAAAGCATTATTATCTCAGTCAAGGGAACAAAATGTTTTATTACTATCTCAAATAATGAACGAGGCCTATTTTGCTCAGGATAAATTAGCTCAAATACCAGTATCACAGTCAGATATAAGTAAGACTCAAAAATTTTTAACTCAAGCGGCAGATTATAGTTATTCTCTTATACAAAGCCATTTAAATGGAAAAGATCTTACAAACAAACAAAGAGAAAATTTAATTAATTTACAGAAAAATTCTGCAGCTTTTAACTCTGAATTTGCAAAATTACAAGATAAAATTGCAGAAAATGATTTTGCAGGAAAAAGAACTAGTACTAGACAACAGAGAAAAATAGATGAAGCAAATCAAAAGACTTTTCAAACTAGTATTATAAACTTAGAAAAAACTATGGGTAAAACTCCTACATTAATATATGATGGGCCTTTTTCAGAACAGGTAATGAACAAAAAGCCTAAAGGATTGGGAGATAAAAAAATAACTTCTAAACAAGGAGAAAAAACAGCTACAAAGTTCTTAGGCTATAAAAAGGTTTCAAAAATAGAACCTTTTGAGGAAGGAGAAGATATAGATACTACAGCAAAAATCCCATCCTATACCTATAAGATTACTCCAGAAAATACTACAAAAGATAGAGCTTCTTATATAGGAGTCTCTAAAACTGGAGGAAAAGTAGTATGGATGGCAAATGCAAGGTCTGTAGGGAAAAATAAATTAAATATGGAACAAGGGCAAGATAGGGCTTTAAAATTTCTAGAAGAAAAAGGTTATAAAAATATGGAACCTAATTACTCTTTAAGATATGACAATATAGGTATTTATAACTTTGCTTACAAAGAAGATAAAGTTACTATCTACCCAGACCTTGTTAAGGTAAAGGTGGCTCTAGATAATGGTGAGATAGTAGGTTTTGATGCTGCTACCTATTTAGTTAACCATCAGGATAGGACTATACCTGCTAAAGTTAAGCTTACAGAAGATGAAGCTAGAAAAAAAGTAAAGGTAGACTTTGATATTGATTCCATTAGATTGGCTATGATACCGAAAGGCAAGGGAGAGGTTCTATGTTATGAGTTTAAAGGAAAATATAAAGACTCCGATTTTATAGTATATATAAATGCTGAAAATGGAAATGAAGAAGAAATACTTCAAATTATAAAAGATGAAAATGGAGTATTAACATTTTAAATAAATGGAGCTGCGGTGAAATAGCAAGTTTTAATCCCTTAAGCTCAAGATAGAGCAGATCTGCTTAGGAGCTAACTTCTATTTAGAAGTGAATTCCTAAGCATTCTTTATTTTCTTAAAAAAGCAAAGAGAGTTTCATCTTAATTTTCCAGATTAATTAAGTAGAAAACAAAATTAAAAATGCCTTTATCCTAAATTAGTGTATTAAGTTTAATCTTCTATATTATATTCGTTTCTAGTAGTATTTCCAACCAGACATTAATACATTACAAAATTGTAATAACCTCATGACAAGGTATGACAAAATTTTATCATTAACACATGCTATACTATTAAAAATAGAATTTTCTTTTAAACAGCATTCAATTTACTGAATATTCAAGAAATTGACCATGAGGGTTATTAGCTATTAATATGGATTGGATTGAAGTTTTCAAAATATATACATAGGGGAAGTGAATTTTATGAAACTTGGAGTTTTTTTTTCAGGGCAAGGTTCTCAAAAACCAGGAATGTTTAAAGAACTTTATGACAAATATAGTGAAATAAGGGAAGCATTTAAGGTTGCAAAAAATATTACGGGGAAAGATATTGCAGAGATTTGCTTCTATGGTACTCAAGGGGAATTAAATGATACATTAAATACTCAGCCATGTGTCCTAACGTGCGATATAGCTGCATATAAGTTGTTAGAGAAGTATGGTATTGTACCTTATGGAGTAGCAGGATTTTCACTTGGAGAATTTGCTGCGTTGCATGCTGCAGGCTGTCTTGGTTTAGAAGATGTTTTTAGAATTATTCAAGTAAGAGCAGAGGCTATGAGCAATGCAGTTCCAAATGGAGAAGGGGCTATGGCAGCTGTAAGTATGGATAGGTTTGATAAGATATATGAGATTATTGGTGATTATTTAAATAAAAAAATTTGGGTTTCTAATGTGAATACTAATGGACAATTGGTACTTTCTGGGTATAGGTATGAAATAAATGAAGTTCAAAAGGAATTTGATAAGAGAGGAATACTGTTTTATATTCTTCCTGTAAGTGGAGCATTTCACTGTGAGCTTATGAAACCAGCCTATGATGAATTAAAAGTACTATTGGATGAAATTGAATTTTCCAACGCCAAGGTTCCAGTTTTTTCAAACTATGATGGAAAGCCAGAAATAAATGGACAAGTTTTGAAAGAAAAGGCTTTATTGCAGATGACCCATACTGTTCTATGGAAAGATACAATGTTAAACATGCATGATTATGGAATAAATGTTTATATAGAATGTGGTCCAGGAAAGACAATGAGCAATTTTTTAAAGAGAATGAATTTAGATGCAGTTACTCTTAGAATTAATGGCTCTAAGACATTAAAGAGAACATTAGAATTTGTAGCGTAAGAGTGGTAAAATGGATAAAATTGACAGGGTAACGTTAATATTTGAAGGTATAGGCGGAAACAAAATTGATGAAAGTAAAGTTAACAAGGATGGAAGAATTAATCTAGAATATTATAAAGAATTGCTTTCAGTTGGATATGCTTATATTAATAAATTTAGTCATAAATACTGGTATACTTCTGAAGAAGAATTGAACACTATAAAAGCCTGGATAGAGAGATATATAATAGATTATTGTCTGTTTAAGTACATAGACAAGAAATACCAGTATGCTGAAGTTGCAGCATATAGTATAGGGTTAATCACATGTTTAGCATGTTTGAAGTCTATAAGCTTTGAGGAAGGGTTGAAATTAGTATGTGAATCATACTTTTATTCTAAAGGTTATAACAATGATGAAATGCTGATGCTTTTTGAAGTTGGTATAAATAAAGATAATGTAAATGAACTTATTGTAAACAATGGGCTAGAAGATAAGGTGTTTATTGCAGCAAATATCAGTGAAAGTTATGTTCTTCTTTCTGGTATAAAGAAGGAAGTTAAGAAGTTAGCTAAAATTGTAAGGGATAATGGTGCTTTAAAAGTATCTACAATTCCAGCGCCTACAGCCTTTCACACTGATTTGGCTAAACGTGGGATGGAGAGTTTTGAAAAATTAGTCTATTCCATGGATGTTAGAGATTCAAAAGTTCCGATTTGTTCAATGTATTCAAAGAAGTATATTTTGAAGGCAGAAGATTTAAAGAAAGAGTTGTGTATTAATATTTATAGAAAGATGGATGTGAATGGTTGTTTTAAAAAAATTATAGAAAATGATAAATTTAATTTTATAGAAGTTGGGCTACTTAAAGCAATAGAAAAAACCTGTAGGGAAATTGATAAAAGAATAGTATTTTTATGAGAAATAAAAAATATAGCTCAGTAACATAATATACAATTAATTGGTGGTAAGGAGTATAAAAATGAATATTATTAATAAGTATTTATTAAAAAGTATATTAGAAAAAAAAGGAAGGATGTTCCTACTAATACTATCTATAGCAATTAGTAGTGCCTTATTAATTGTTACTTTAACGGTAGTGGATTTAATGTCTGATCTATTCATTAAGCAGGCGAAGCAAAATTTTGGAGAATACAATATTGAGTTATATTCAGAGGATAGTAAAGTATTTGATTGGAACGATATTTCTATAGGTGAAGATAAGTATAAGAGATTAGGAATGTTGGAATCAGGTGGATATGTAGTGGAAGATAAGGATAAGGAATTTAAGGTATTAGGTGTTAATGGGGAAAAGTTCAAAGATTTCAGCCCTATGGTACCTTTACAAGGAAATGTCAATAGGTTTACAGGAAATAAAATCGCAATTTCTAAAAAAGTATTGGAAAGTTTAGATGTAAAACTAGGTGATAATATTGAACTTTTTATAGATGGACAGAACGCTAAATATGAGATAGTTGCTGTCTATGATACAGAAGGAGTTTTTGCTTATGATGGGGAGGAAAGATTTACAATAGTTGTACCAAAAGATACTCTTGTAGCTTATTCTGATGACAAAGATAATAATACATTAATGTACATAGAAGTTAAAGATGACAATATAAATTCTTGGGTTCAAGACTTTAATATAAAAAATGAAGATTCCAAAATAATAGCTAAAAGGACATATGATGAGGAAGCTATTCGAAGTCAAATGGAATGGATAAAAAATCCTATGATTTTCATGCTTATAATTACAATAATTATGGCTACATTTATAATATACTCTGCTTTTAAGCTGATTGTAAGTGAAAGGTTACCTATATTTGGTACATTCTTTAGTCAAGGGGCTAATTATTTGCATATACAGAATTTGTTACTTCGTGAAGGAATTATATATGGATTTCTTGGTGGATTGGTAGGCTTATTATTAGGAGTTCTATTATCAGGAGTTATTAGTAATTATTCAATATATGAATTTGATTTTGCAAGCTATGAGAAAGTTACTATAAAAGGGAAATATTTAGCGGTAAGTTTAGTTTTTTCGATATTGTTTTCAGCTATTGTTGCAGCTTTACCACTTTTTAAGATAAGGAAAAATTCGATAAAGGATATTATTTTAAATACGGTGGACACTAAAAAAACAAACAAGAGTAAAAACTTTATTATAGGGATAATATTTTTAATCTTTGTTGTTGTAATTAAGAATCTTCAGGAATATTTTGATTATGCACTTGCAATTCCTAATGTGATTTTGTATTTGATTGGAGCTGTACTAATTATATCTTCAGTTGTTAAGTTTATTTGCTATCCAATTTCAAAGATTCTAAGAGGAAAAAATACAAGTGGTATGCTTGCTTTCAACAACATGACAAGCCATAAGCCTATTATTAACAACATTACTTTAATAACTATAAGTATCTTATCTATTACTATTATTAGCACTATGAGTAATGCCATTGGAGATGTAATAAGTGGTAGCTATAGTCAGATGAATTTTGATTACTTATTAGTAGCTAGTCCTAGAAAATTAGATGAATTCTCAGAGAAACTATACAATCTATTTAACGAAGAAGATATCTATGAGATAACTGCTATACCAACTACTCTTGATGACAATGTTTTAAATCCTATAAACTTGTATGGAGTTCAAACAGAGAGGTATATAGATTTTGATGAATATATGTCTTTTGACAACAAAGATAAGCAATTAAAAGAGCTTGAGAGTGTTGAGAGTGGAATTATTATTTGTAAAAGAGTTTCAAAGAATTATGGCTTGAATAAGGAAGATGTTATTAATTTAACCTATAATAATAAAACTTATGAAATGGAAGTTACATCGGTCGTTGATCCTAAAATGTATGCTAGCGGAAATTATAACATTATATCACAAAAAGTAGCTAAGGAAATTTTTGGCATAGAGAATCCAACTCAGTATTTTGTTAATACAAATTTGTCAAAATCTAAACTTAAAAATGAATTTAAAAGTTTTGGAGTAGAGATTCTATCAAAAAGGGAGATAATAAAAGACACTGAAAAGGAAATGAAACAGTTTACTGATATTCTCTATATTTTTACTATTATTACTATAATAATGGGGGGAATTGGGATGGGAAGTAATATGTTCATAAGTTTCCTTCAGAGGAAAAGGGAATTAGCAGTACTCACATCTTTAGGTATGAATTTAGAGCATAGATCTATTTTATTAATGTATGAATCTTCAATTATGGCAGCCCTCGGAAGCCTGTTGGGACTTGTCTATGGTTGGCTTTCACTATTTTTAATTCAAGATGTGTTCATATTCTTAATGCTTGATTTAAACATGAAGTTTCCTACAAACCTATTATCTGTAGTTTTTGGAGTTACAATATTACTATCAATAATGAGCTCTGTACCGATTATTAATAAAAATAGAAAATTAGATATTGTTAAGGAGTTAAAGTATGAATAAAACTTAGGAGTGGTATGGTGGAGAAAGTATTAGAGGTTAGTAGATTGTATAAGAGTTTTACTGTAGGAAAAGGTACGTTGGAAGTGCTGAAAAATTTAAAATTTGAAGTTTATAATAAAGAATTTGTTTCAATCATGGGTCCCTCAGGATGCGGTAAGTCAACATTGTTATACTTAATGGGAGGACTGGACTCACCAAGTTCTGGAGATATTAAAATTTTTGGTCAAAATTACAATTCTTTAAGTGAGAAAGTGAAGAGTAAACTTAGAAGAACAAGATTAGGATTTATATTTCAATTTTATAACTTAATCCCAAACTTAAGTGTAGAAGATAATATTTTACTCCCGGTTTTAATAGATGGTAAAAAGCCAAAAGAATATGGCAATAGGCTTGATGAGATTTTAGACATAATAGGTATGGAAAAAAGGAGAAAATACACACCTAGAGAACTATCAGGGGGACAACAACAGAAGACTGCTATTGCAAGAGCTTTATTGATGGATCCTGATTTAATTTTAGCAGATGAACCTATAGGAAACTTAGATTCTAAATCAGGAAAAGACATAATGGATTTATTCCAAAGGATTAATGTTGAAATGGGAAAGACAATTGTACAGGTTACTCATTTTGAAGAAGCATCTTATTATGGTAGTAGGATAATCAGTATGAGAGATGGCACAATTGAATCAGATTGTGGGGTAACTTAAGATATGAATAATAAAATCATCTATGTAAATTTAACAAAACAAAAGATTAGAGAAAGACCCATTACAAAAGAAATCAGACGAAATTATATAGGTGCTATTGGGATTAACGTAATGTTATTAAATGAGTCTGATGCAATTTATCATGATTCTTTGTCTGAGGAAAATGTATTAATTTTGGGGGTAGGGCCTATTGTAGGAACTGGAATGATGGCAGGTAATAGATGTGTAGTGACTACAAAGAGTCCTATTACTGATATGTATGGAGACTCTAATGTAGGAGGACTTTTCCCAGTAAGGATGAAAGCTTTAGGAATAGATCACTTAGTTATTGAAGGAAGAACATCAAAACCAGTATATATTCTACTTAAAGAAGAAGGTAGTATAGAAATTTTAGATGCCACAGACTTGTGGGGGAAAGCTACGGACCAGACTACTGATATTTTAATAAAAAGACATGGTAAGAAAGCAGAAGTTGCTTGCATTGGGCAAGGTGGAGAAAACTTGGTTAGATACTCTAGTATAATTATGTCAAAAAATCATGCTGCAGGGAGAATGGGAACTGGATGCATTATGGGGAGTAAAAATTTAAAGGCTATAGTAGTAGAGAATAAAAAAATGGAAATGGATTATCATGATAAAGAAAGATTTAATGAAGTTAGGAAAAAATGGCTAGGGAAGTCAAGGAAATCACCAATATCACGTATAGGGGCTAGATATGGTACTTTATTTTTATTAGAGCTAAATAATAGATCAGGAGGACTGCCAGTAAGAAATTTTACAGCTTTAAAAGATTCTCAAGCCACAAATATGTA
>DATGTQ010000280.1 GCA_035301805.1 Tissierellales bacterium | reverse complement strand
GTATGTAAAGATTCAAAAAAAAGCTATGATTGATTTAAATTTTTACGTATTAAACCATGTAGTAAAATTACCTGTACTTTATTTCAAAGCTACAAATAGTACGTATTTAAATCAAAGAATAAATGCTGACAGTAATACTGTTATATCATTTGTTTTAGGAAATATTTTAGAAGTAATAACCAATGCGTTAACTATTATATTTTTAACATATGTATCTATAAAAATTAATGTGAAACTGACTTTAGTTCTAATACCCCTTATTCCAGTATATGTATTTTTGTATTTCGCATTTAGAAAACCATTATATAAGCAAGGATATGACCTAAAAGAAAAACAGAATAAGTTTTTTCAAAAATGAATGAACACTTACAAAACATTAATTTAATTAAAAAAATGTAACTTTTAAGGAAGCACAAAACGAACTTGATAGTAGTTTCATGAGGATGTTTTTTTCATTATTAAAGCATACAAAAATATCTTATGTTTTTTCTAGTAGTAGTTCTATGACAATGACTATAGCTAGAATAATTATTTTCTTTTTTGGTGGTCTTGAGATATTAAATGGAAATTTAACTATAGGACAATTTACCATAATTAATAGTTATTTCTCTATGATAATGGACAGTATAAGTTATTTTTTAAATCTAGGGAAGTCATACCAGGATGCTTTAGTTTCTCATGATAGATTAGAACAGATACTGGATGAACAGAAAGAAATAAACGGAGAAATACAGATGGATGGGATAGATACTATTGAACTTAATAATGTTTCTTTTTCATACGATGATCATAAAAATATAATAGATAGCTTTAATTATAAATTTGAAAGGGGAAAAGTCTATTGCATTGTTGGAGAAAATGGAACTGGGAAAAGCACCCTTATAAATTTAATTTTAGGAATCTTTAATGATTATTATACTGGTGAGATATTTTATAATTCAACAGATGTTAAAAAACTAGATATGTATTCCATTAGAAAAAAATTCATAGGAATTAGTGAACAAGAACCTAAATTAATCAATGATACAATTTTCAATAATATAACCTATGGAATAGATACTTATAATTATGAAGAAATTGAAAAACTTTTGGAAAAATTAAACTTACAGATGGATAAGTTTAACCAGGGAATAGATACAAATATCTATGAGGCGGCTAAAAATATATCGGGAGGATAAAAACTGAAAATATCTTTAATAAGAACTTTCTTAAAAAGACCAGATGTAATAATTTTAGATGAGCCAACATCAGCTCTAGATACTGATAGTGTACAAAAGCTAAGTTATCTTATACAAACGGTCAAAAAAGATAAAATTATTCTAATAATAACTCATAATAAAGAATTTTTAAATATAGCGGATGACATAATTGATTTGAATATGAGTAAAAATAAAGAATTCATTTTTAATAGTGTTAATTAGTTTAAATAAATACCCTTTTGAATGAAGGGATGTGTTATTTTGATAGACCTAGTTAATAAACAGGATTTTACATTTCCTAATGTTGGATGTGGACATGTAGATGCATGTGGTTGTTATTTAAGATCATGTCAATGCAACGGATCATACTGTGAACCACAACCATATTCTTCAAAAGTGACACCTTTGAGTGATAACGCAGAAATTTAATAAATAAGGAGTATGTTCAACATGAAGAATAAAAAGATACTAATTATACTTATTATAGCTATAGTATTAATTTTAGTTGCTTTTATTTACAATAATACAAACAAATTAAAAGAATTAACTACAGAAGAAAAGCTAGAGGATTTTAGATATATGTATAATATATTCGAAGAAAATTATCCCCATTTTTATGAAGTAAGGAAATTACATGGTATTGATTGGCTTAAGTATAAAGAACATTTTGAAGATAGAATAATTAAAACAGAAAGTAATATGGAATTCTTTAATGAGTTAAATTATACATTGAGTTTTCTTGATGATTCACATGCGGATGTTATATCACCTGCATTTTATTATTCTTATTATTCTATGTTTTATGATTATAGAGAAAATAAAGAAGATAACGACAATATATATAAAAAGCTTAAGCCTTGGATTGATATTTGGTTATCAGCAGAGAAAAAATATAGAGATTGGTATGAGGTGTTTAAAGAAGAATTTCCAGATGAATATAAAATTGAACTAGAAGAGTTTTCGAAAAGTATTGATATAGATAATGTTATCACTAAAATTATAGAAGATGAAAAAATAGCATATTTAAAAATAAAATCTTTTTCTATAGATTCAACTGAAGAAATTATAAATTTTTTGAAAAGCGTTAAGGATTATCCATATTTAATAATAGATATTATGGATAATGTCGGAGGTAATGATTTCTATTGGAATGAAATGTTTTTGTCTTTGTTAAATGAGGACAAGAAAATCGAAAACCATTATCTGGTAAGGGGTGGGGAATATTTGAATCAGTTTCTTGAATCGGAATTATTTTCTGGTTTTACAAAGGAAGATATAGATAAATGCCCTTATTATGATAAATTACCTAAGGAAATAAAGAAAGATTTTAAGTATTATATTAGTATGGAGCACCAATTGTTAAGTGAGCATTCAATAGGATTTGATGGAGAAGTTTTTTTATTAGTAAATGAAAAAAATTTTTCTTCTGCAGACAAATTAATAAATAATTGTAAAAAAGCTGATGTGGCTACAGTAGTGGGTTATACAACTAATGGTGGTGGAATAGGGGTTAATCCAATATTTATTTCTTTACCAAACAGTGGTCTTATAGTTAGATTTGAAGGTGAAATGGGTTTTAATGAAGATGGTACTTCAAACTTCATGGGTACTAAACCTGATATAGAAATTGAAAAAATTGGGGGAAAAAATTATAACCAAAAAGTAATACAGGAAACCATAAATATTATTCATTCTATTGAAGAGGAAAAAAGATAGTTATATATATATATGAAATATATGAAAAGCATAGTGGCAAAGTAAGAATCTTGTAATCTAATGATTACAAGATTTTTTTATGTGTATTTTAAATACTTTCTCCGCATAATATTAATATGTTTAATTATACAAACTTTGGATAGATATAAAATAAGAAAGATAATGAGAATCATTATCAATAAAGAATTGATAATAAGGAGGTAGAAGTATGCGTTTTGAAAATTATAATGAGTTTGAAGATAAACAATATAATATTTTAGACATAAATGGTCAGATTACTCTCCCAGAGGATCTTCCTTCTCTTAATGATGAGCAATTAGTATATCTTTATAAAACTATGATATATTCAAGAATTATTGATGAGAAAGCATTATCTTATCAAAGACAGGGAAGAATGTTAACCTATGCTCCTAATATAGGTCAAGAGGCTGCCCAAGTAGGTAGTGCCTATGCTATGGAAGAAGATGATTGGTTAGTTCCTTCTTTTAGGGAACTAGGTGCATTGTTAATTCGTGGTGTACCTCTTGAAAAGATTTATCTTTATTGGTATGGAAATGAATTTGGTAGTCATTTAGAAGCTGATATGAAGGTATTGCCAGTTTCTGTACCTATTTCTTCTCAATTTCAACATGCTACTGGTATTGGGATGGCTAATAATATTAAGAAGGAAAATAATGTTGTGGTGACTTATGTAGGGGATGGAGGTACTTCTCATGGGGATTTCCATGAAGCTTTGAACTTTGCCTCTGTTTTTAAAGTTCCTGTAGTATTTATTGTACAAAATAATCAATACGCTATTTCATTACCACGACATAGGCAAACAGCTAGTAAGACTATTGCACAAAAAGCTGTTGCTTATGGTATGCCAGGTATTTTAGTAGATGGTAATGATATATTTGCAATGTACTCTGCTACTAAAGAAGCAATAAATAGAGCAAGAAATGGTGAAGGACCAACCTTAATCGAAGCTTATACCTATAGATTAGGTGCTCATACTACTTCTGATGACCCTACTAAATATAGAGAAGATGCAGAAGTAGAAGAGTGGAAGGAAAAAGATCCGATATTAAGGTTTAAGAAATATTTATTGGCAAAAGGATTAATAAATGATGAGTGGGAAGAAAAAATAAAGAAAGAACTAAATGATAAAGTAGGAAAAATATTTGAAGAAATTGAAGGAAAATCAGATACAGAAATTGAGGATATATTTAAATATCAATATGAGACTATGCCTCCACAATTAGAAGAGCAACTTGAAGATTATAAAGAATTTTTAGAAGGAGGTCAAAAATAATGGCTAATACTTTAAATATAGTTCAGGCGGTTAATCAAGCTCTTATGAATGAAATGGAACTAGATGATACTGTAGTAGTTTATGGTGAGGATGTCGGTGTAGAAGGTGGAGTTTTTAGAGCTACAGTTGAGCTTCAAGAAAAGTTTGGAGAAGATAGGGCCTTTGATACTCCCCTTGCAGAATCTGCAATTGTAGGTACAGGTGTTGGAATGGCTATTAATGGACTAAAACCTGTAGTTGAACTGCAGTTTATGGGCTTTTCATATCCGGCCTTTAATCAAATAATAAGTCATGTTTCCCGCATGCGTAATCGTACTCGTGGTAGTTTAAGTGTTCCTATGGTAATTCGCGCTCCCTATGGTGGAGGAATAAGGGCTCTAGAACATCACTCGGAAAGTACTGAGGCATTATATGGCCATATACCAGGATTAAAGGTTGTAATTCCATCTACACCTTATGACGCAAAAGGCCTTCTTATAGCAGCTATTAGAGAACCAGATCCAGTTATATTTTTAGAACCAAAGCGTATTTATAGAGCCTTCAGACAAGAAGTCCCAGAGAATGCTTATGAAATTCCTATTGGAAAGGCAAAAATAATAGAAGAAGGGGAAGATATAACCATTATTACTTGGGGGCCATGGTACGGGATGTGCAATTAGCAAGTAAAATAGTAGAAGATAAGGGGATTAACCCAGAGGTTATAGATTTAAGGACTATTTCTCCAATAGATAGAGAGACTATTATAGAATCGGTGAAGAAAACTGGAAGGGCTATAATAGTTCATGAAGCTCCAAAAACCTTAGGAGTGGGAGCAGAGTTAGTTTCTATTATTAATGAAAAGGCTTTCTTATATTTAGAAGCACCTCCTACTAGGGTAACTGGATTTGATACTATTTTCCCATTAGCAAGAGGGGAGATGCATTATATACCATCTCCTGAAAGAATTGCTAAGACAATTGAAGAAGTAGTAGAATTTTAAGAGAGGAGGATATTTTATGAGATTTGAATTTCAATTTCCAGATATAGGTGAAGGTATTGCAGAAGGTACTTTGGTAAAATGGCTAGTGGAAGAAGGGCAAAATATAGAAGAAGGAGACTCTGTTGCAGAAGTAGAAACAGATAAAGTTACTACAGAAATACCTTCTCCAAAAACAGGCAAAGTTTTAGAATTGAAATTTGAAGAAGGAGGAGTTATAAATGTAGGTGATATTTTCGTTATAATTTCAATAGATTCAGAGGACGGTGGAGAAGACAAAGTAGAAGAAGTAGAAAAAACAGTTGAAAGGGATGATTCTCCAGAGGAAGAAGAAACGGCAGGAGTAGTAGGTGATATTATAGCTTCATCTGAGGAAATACCAGCTAGTACAGAAGGGCAAATCCCGGTTTCGAAACCAGGGAAAAGGAAGAAAGTATTGGCTACACCTGTTGCAAGAAAGTTAGCTAAAGATTTAAATGTAGATATAAATATGGTAGAAGGTACAGGACCAAATGGAAGGGTTATGAAGGAAGATATAAGGCAATTTAAAAATAATATATCTGGGGAAAAACCTGTGAAATATGATGTAGATATAGCAGATGAGAAAGATGAACAAGACGGAAAGATTGAAAGAATTCCACTTACTAGAATTAGAAAAACTATTGCAGAGCAAATGTCTAACTCTAGATTTACAATACCTCATACAACTGCAATGGATGAATTAAATGTTTCAAATCTTTATGAGTTTAGAAAGAAATATAAAAATGTATTAAGAGATGAAGGTATTAATATAACCTATCTACCTTTTATTATCAAAGCGATTATTATAGCATTGAAAGAATATCCTGAATTTAATTCTTCTTTAGATGAAGAGAAAGAAGAATTAGTATTGAAATATTTTTACAATATTGGTATTGCCACAGATACAGAAAGAGGTTTAATGGTGCCAGTGCTTAAGGATGCAGATAAAAAATCAGTAATTGAAATAGCTAAGGAAATTGATGATTTAAGTAGTAGAGCTAAAGATAATGAAATTTTAATTGAGGAACTAAGAGGAGGAACTTTTACTGTAACTAATTATGGTTCTATTGGAGGACTATTTGGAATTCCAATTATTAATTATCCTGAATCGGCAATTTTAGGTATAGGGCGTATTGTTGAAAAACCAGTTGTAAAGGATGGAGAAATAGCAATTGAAAAGGTATTGCCTCTGTCACTTTCTTATGATCATAGAATAATTGATGGAGCTAGTGGAGCCCGATTTCTAAATATCCTATCTCAAGCCCTTATGGAACCGGAAATATTATTAATGAAATCATAGGAAGGGAAGAAGGTGAAGAGATGAATAAATATGATCTTATTGTCTTAGGAGGAGGCCCTGGAGGTTATGTAGCTGCCATTAAGGCAGCTCAACTAGGGGGCAAAGTAGCAGTAGTAGAAAAAAATAAGCTGGGAGGGGTATGTTTAAACTGGGGATGTATTCCTACAAAGACTTTATTAAAAACCGCTAAACTTTATAAAGATATGTTAAGAGGAAAAGAATTTGGTATTGTAGGCATTGATGAATCTAAAGTAAAAGTTGATTGGAATTTACTTTTAAAAAGGAAAGATAAAGTAGTGAATCAATTAGTATCTGGTATATATACATTATTTAAAAAGAATAAGATTGATCTTTACGAAGGGAAGGGAACTATTTTAAATAAGAATCAAATTAAAGTTAATGGTGAAACTATAACTGGCAAAAATATGATTATAGGAATAGGTGCAGGAGAATCAGTTCCTTCAATACCTGGTCTAGAGGAAACACTGAAAACTGGAAAAATAATAAATAGTAAAGGTGCACTACAATTAGAAGAAATTCCTAAGGACTTAGTAGTAATTGGTGGTGGAGTTATAGCAGTAGAATTTGCCACATTATTTAATGCTTTAGGATCAAATGTAACTTTAATACAGAGGTCAGAACGTATACTTTCATCAGTGGAGGAAGAAATGGCTAGAACTTTGGAGAGACATTTAAAGAAGGAAGGCATAAATATACTAACTTCCACGAAATTAAAATCTATAACTGAAGAAAAAGTAGTTATAGAACATAGAGGTAAAGAAAAAGTATTTAAAGGAGATAAATACCTTGTATCATTAGGAGTGAAACCGGATTTATCAGAGATGAAAAATTTGAATTTAGAAACGGATTCCAAAGGGTTTATAAGGACTAATAATAGAATGGAAACTAATATAGATGGGGTATATGCCATTGGAGATTTAAACGGTAAATATGCTTTAGCCCATGTTGCTTCTGCTGAGGGGATTGTAGCAGCAGAAAATATTATGGGAATAGAAAGTACCTTAAATTATAATATTGTTCCTTCAGCAGTTTATACATTTCCTGAGCTAGCCAGTGTCGGAATGACAGAAGAAGAAGCAAAGTCTAAGGGCCATGATATTACAGTAAGCAAGTTTCCGTTAATTGCTAATGGAAAGGCATTAGCAGATGGTGAGACATTAGGTTTTGTAAAAATTATATCTGATAATCAATATGGAGAAATACTTGGAACTCACATTATGGCATCTAATGCTACGGATATGATTTCCGAGGCTGTAGTGGCTATGCAAATTGAAGGAACAGTTTATGATATAGCAAAGGCTATACACCCTCATCCTACTCTTTCAGAGATCATGGCAGAAGCTGCTTTTGGTGCAATAGATAAACCAATTCATATATAAAAAGCTCCCGGAAGGGGGTTTTTTTATTTTATGAAAAAGATCGACAAAGGTTATCTATATTGATAAAAGCTAAATTCATTGAAGGTAGCTTACTACAGACTCCATATTATTTATTATTTTATCTATTTAAGGTGGATCTGTTGACAAGGAAAATTCTATGTGATACGTTTTATATGCACTTAAATTGAAAATAATGAATAAAGGAGAATTTTATTATGAGTCAAGATAGGGTTTTGGCAACAGTTGAAGGAAAAGAAATAACTCAACAAGATGTATTTAGATTTTTAAATGAATTAGGACCACAAACTGCAGCACAATTTCAGTCACCAGAAGGAATGAAACAAATTGTAGATGAATTAGTAAATCAAGAGGTAATTTATTTAGATGCTATTGAAAATAATTTAAATGAAGATGAAGAATTTATTGCGGAATTGGAAAGAGTTAAATCCGTTGTATTGAAACAATATGCTATTAATAAACTTTTATCTAATGTTTCAGTTACTGAAGGGGAAATAACTGAGTATTATAATAATCATAAAGAAGAGTTTACGAAACCAAAGTCTGTTAAGGCTAGTCATATATTAGTAAAAGAAGAGGAAGAGGCTAATAAAATACTTGATGAATTAAATAATGGTTTATCTTTTGAAGATGCAGCTAGCAAGTATTCCCAATGTCCTTCAAAAGCTAATGGTGGAGATTTAGGAGAGTTTACTAAAGGGAAAATGGTTCCAGAGTTTGAAAAGGTTGCTTTTGAATTGGAAATCGGAAAGTTAAGTGAACCAGTAAAAACTCAATTTGGGTACCATTTAATAAAAGTCGTAGACAAAAAAGAAGCTGGTGTAAAATCATTAGAGGAAGCAAAAAGTCAAGTTTCTCAATTAGTTAATGGACTAAAGCAACAAGAGAAATATTTAGATAAGACTAATGAATTAAAAGAGAAGTATGAAATAAAACGAAATATGTAGAAAGATATTAGTATAAAAACCCCATTAGTTAAGGTCTAATGGGGTTTTTATACTAATATCTTTTATCAAACATTGAGCCAGAGAAGAGGAAAATTATTAAGATGATCAACAATAACGAGTCGTCGCCTCCCATTCCGCCAAGTAAGCCATTAAGTAATCCACCAGGTTTGTTTTCAGTCAAAAGTAACACCTCCTAATAGACTAAAATTATTTAACTCTTTAACAGTCTATGCAAAAGCTTTAAAAGTGTTATTA
>DATGTQ010000279.1 GCA_035301805.1 Tissierellales bacterium | reverse complement strand
TACTATAAATGAAATATATGATTTAATGTGTGAAGAATTAGATGTAGATCTTAAACCAAGATATGTAGAGCCACGTGCTGGAGATATAAAACATAGCTTAGCTGATATATCAAAAGCAAGAAAGCTTTTATCATATGATCCGGATTGGAATTTTAGAGATGGATTTAAAGAAGCTATAAACTGGTATAAGGAAAATATATAAATATAAAGGATAGCTTGATTGGTGATAAAATATTATAAAGTAAAGTAGTGATAATATGTTTGTTGTTTTTTTAATGGTTCAGTTTGGAATAATGTATTTTTAAATATCTTAGGTGTTTCAGGTGAGATGAATGCTTACATATTTATATTGATTAATATTATTTACATGTCAATCATGTTTACGAAAAAATATAAAGAAATTAGTAGATATCTATTAGTTGCCTATTTCGGAAGGATATTATTGATGTTTTGGGATATATATGCTAGACATATATTCATTTTACCAAGTAGTGGCAATGATACAGAAGGGTTTTATAGAAGTGCTATTTTTGTAGCAAATAATATAGGATTGATTGGAGAAAAAATTTATGGTTAAATTTATGCTAAAATATTAGGAGTTATTTTTTATTTTATAGGAGAGAATAGAATAATCGGACAGTATATAAATGTGATATTGGGAATAATGATAATTATTTTATTATATAAGATTTTTATTATATTAGAAATAAATGAAAATAATATTAATAGGGCGATCATAATTATGTCATTATTGCCTAATGCATTAATATTTTCATCAATTTTACTTCGAGAAAGTTTCATAACTTTTTTTGTTACCCTGTCATCTTATTATTTTATTAAATGGTGTAAACATGGAAGAGTTAAGAATAAATTTTTTTCTATTATTTATATTGCTATAGCAAATATCTTCCATTCGGGGATTATAGGTATTTTAATAGGGTATATACTAACTTATATTTTCTATAATAGAAAGGAAAAAAGGTTTAAAATATCGTCAAGATCTTTTGTATTATTAATAGTATTTATTTTGTTAAGTCTAGTTATTATGAATAATAAGAGTATATTTTTAGGAAAATTTACAAATGTTGAAGATATAGATGATATAATCAATACTGCAAATAGTAGAAGAGGTGGATCCCAATATCTTAAATCATTAGAAGCAAATACTTGGTGGAGGATGATATTATATTATCCTATTTATATGGTTTATTTTCTAAGTTCACCTTTACCGTGGGATTGGAGAGGATTTAATGATTTAATTACTTTTTTTATAGATAGTGTTATTTATTTATACTTTTTATATATTATACTAAAGGATTTTAAAAGGGTAAGCGATGGTAAATATATTATTATGAGTCTGATACTTTCATTGTTTATAACAACATTTGTATTTGGAATAGGTATAGCTAACGCAGGCACTGCTATGAGACACAGACAAAAAGTATTACCAATATTTATTATATTAACACTATGATAAAAGATAATATATATTGAAAAAACATATAATGGTTAACAGACTATAGCTTTACATTGCAGATATCGAATATTAAGATTAAATTAAATTAAAATTTGAATGATAATTTTAGAGGGGATTATAAATATGAAACTTGTATCTGTTGTTATACCGACATATAAAAGATCGGAAATGTTAAAAAATACAATTGATAGTGTATTAAGACAAACGTATGAAAACATTGAGATAATTATTGTAGATGATAATGACCCTAATAGTAAAGAAAGGGAAATGACTCAAAGATTAATGGAAAGTTATAAAGGATATAAAAATATTAAATATATACTTCATCCAAAAAATCTAAATGGAGCAGCAGCTAGAAACACAGGTTTTAACAATGCCAGTGGGTATTATATTGCATTGTTAGATGATGATGATGAGTTTTTACCTAAGAAGATAGAATCGCAGGTTAAAAGATTAGAGGAACTTGATGATTCATGGGGAATGTGCTACACACAATTTATAAGAAAGAAAAATGGTAAGATAATAGACAAAGGGATAGAGAATAAGGAAGGATATATAGGCGCAGATATATTAAAAGGAGAGTTATATATAAGTGCGGGTTCTAATTTAATGATTAGGAAGGATATTATAGATGAAATAGAAGGTTTTAATGAAAACTTTTTAAGAAGACAGGACTTGGAATTTTTAATAAGAGCATCACAGATTACAAAGATTGCTCATGTGCCTGAGATTTGTTTAGTAATAAATAAAGATGATAGATCAAATGCTTTATCAGAATATAAGCTTATTAAAAATACAAATGAATTTTTAAATATTTTTAGTGGATATATAAATGATTTACCAAAGCTAGAAAAAAAGAAAGTAGCAATAGGACAATATTTACTCTTAGCAAGATACTATGCATTTAATAAAGAATTCAAATTAATGTATGAAACTTGCAAAAAAAATGATATAACATTAAAAATTTTTATAAGATATATATTTTATCTAATAAAAAGGAAGTTATTAAAACAGTGTTATGGTTTTAAAATTTAGAGTTAATAAGAAAAATACATAGATAAAATTAATAAATGAAAAAGATATTCCGGTAACAGATGTAGTAAGATATATTCTGTATTTATGTAATAGAACTGTGACAAAGAAGGTGTATGGATTTAATTTATAGAAATTAATGTTACAAAGACACATATTACTACGAAGAAGGGATTTTGTTAATGGATAGGAAGAAAGTAAATGATATACAATTAAAAGGGTTTCCTAGAGACATAAGCTTATGGATAATTTTAGCGGTTTGCCTAGTTTTAGGACACCTATCAAATAACAATTTGATTTTAAGTGCTGTTTTAATTGTGATTGTGGGATGTTTTATTTTAATTAATATTGATAAGAAAATAAATTTATTATTTTTCTTGATACCTTGGACTTATATTCTTAGATCAGAACCGGGAACTAGAACAATATTTAGTTATCTCACAGTTGGATTGTTGTTTGCAATATCTTACAAAAGTAAATTAAGTTTTAACCTCAAAAAAATTTCCTATATTACAATGTTAATTATTTTAGTTTTATTTCAAAAATTAATTATTGGTAGAACTATTAGCTTTGATGAGATTAGCCTGATTCTACCATTAACAACCCTTAGCCTAATAAAGGGAAAATGGTATAATTTATTCAAATGGGATGAGGCGTCATTAGCTTTTATATTCGGGTTGTTCTTGTCAATAATTGCTGGTTTGATTCTTTATAAAGCTCCTCATATGGTGGATTACTTTAGGCTAAATTATGCTGTTAAGGGACAAGGTGTAGGGCTGAGGTTCTCGGGTGTGCATATGGATCCTAATGGGTTTGGAGCTCAAGCTATTTTTGGTTGTTCGTTGGGGATAATACTTACTAACCAAACACAAATAAGGTTTAAAAAATGGTTCAACAAAGTTTTAAACATAATGGTCCTATTTATATTTATAGCAGGTTTTTTTTCAGGGTCAAAAGCCTACTTTTTTGTCTCAATCGTAATGTTAATTTTATATATAGTATTATTATCTTATAAAAAGGGAGTATACAGCGGTGGGAAATTTATATTTATAATTGGATTAATAATTATCGTGGGATATGTTTTAGGATGGTGGAAACCTTTAATTACTAGATATACAGCCCGCTTTATGAATGCAGACAATTTGGATGCATTATCATCGGGAAGAAATGTAATCCTAAAAATGTATTTTAAAATGTTTACTATTTATCCTTGGGTAATAATCTTCGGAACTTCCTTAGATGTCGTAGGATTACACAGTGCAGCTCACAATACATTAGTACAATCTGTAACCCGGCTAGGAAGCATAGGCTTTCTTATTATTATACTACTTTTAAAGGAAACATATAAAATAATAAATAATAATACAATCGATAATAGAGATAGGGATAGTGCCTGGATACGTTTAATGCCACTTTTAATGTATTTATTAATGAGTTTATCTTTAGACTTACTATTTAAGCTCGAATTTTTATATATTGTATTTTTAGGAGTTTTTATAGCAGCATGGTTCAAGCCTTTAAAGTGATATGCTAGAAAAAAGGAGTGGAATGATGAAAAAAAGAGAAAAAATCCTTTTTATAAATGGATCTTTACGGATAGGAGGGGTAAGACGATCTCTTGTTAATTTATTAAATAATATAGATTATACAAAATATGAGGTGGATTTATTATTGTTTTATCAAGGAGGAGAATTGATAGAAGATGTACCTAAAGAAGTAAACTTTATAAGAGGCAACTACTGGTTAAAATTAATAGGAATGTCTATGAAAGAAGTGATAAGGAGTAAAAATATAGGAAATATTATTGTACGAGGAATTATCGGGCTCTTAAGTCGTATTATAAATAACCGTTATATATTTAAGTTCATCTTTGCCACACATAGTCTTAGGAAGGAATATGATGTGGGAATTGCCTATTCCCATAATAATGGAATACATGGATTGTACGGGGGGATTTATCAATATTTGATATGGAATACGAATGCAACACAAAAAGTAGGATGGATACATACTGATTATAGAATGTTAAAAAATGACTTTCAATGGGAATCCGAGTTGTTTGAATTACTGGATGGCATAGTAAATATTTCAAAAGCCAATGAATTTGCATTCTTGGAAAAGATGCCACAATACGAAGATAAATGTTTTGTCATATATAATTCAGTCATAGCTGATAAAATAAAAACTTTAGCGAAAGAAAAAGCTGCTAATTCACTCACAAAGAAAGATGGATATAAGGGCGTAAGTGTAGCTAGGCTTGATGATAATAAAGCTGTATATAGGGTAATTAATGCGGTCGCACATTTAAACGATATTGGGCATAAATTGAACTGGATTATTGTCGGAGATGGACCAAATATGGAAAGACTTAAAAAACAAGTACGAGAAAAAAAATTAACAGAAAGGATAATTTTTGTAGGGAATAAAAAAAATCCTTATCCTTACATAGAACAAGCAGATTTTTTGTGTGTATCTTCTATATTCGAAGGAATGCCGATGGTGGTGGAAGAAGCCTTTGTATTAGGGAAACCAGTTATAGTAACAGAATATGCTGCGGCACGAGAACGTATAAATAGTGGAAAAAATGGAATTATTGTTGAAAACTCTGATGATGGTCTTTATAGAGGACTAAAGGAATGGATTGAGAATCCAAATATATTAAATGAATATATAAGTAATGCTAAAAATGCAACAAATCTAACAAGTTCTAGTATTAATGGATTTGAGGATATGATTGCTAAACTTAAAGACAAATAAAAAAACTGTATTTGTAAATTTTTGTATTTAGATTTACAAATGTTATTATTTTTGTTATAGATACAAGATTATGAGAATGGTACACAGAATTACCCAAAATAAAACATAGAGACTGTTAAGTTTATATGGAATTTTTAAGCTGTAATATATAAAGGTTCTAATAAGTAACAGCTATTAGGTGATTTAATATCTGATAGTAATATATTTATTGATATAGTATTGTAGGCCAGAAATTAATTATCCAAACTAATAATAGATAATGCAATTCGATATTAGAACTATTAAATAAGTGAAGGGAGGGTGAACTAGAATATGATGAAAAATCCTATTAATTCAAATACCTAAATAAGATGTATTCCGAATGTAAAGATATTCAAGACATAAAGACAATTAAAGGTGGGGTTTATATAATTAAAACCTCCGAGATTTTTTGTGTTAAAGTTATCAAGAACGTTAAGAACGGATTCAATATCCTGTTTAAAAAGATATATTCATAATCTTATTTTCTATATGTAGTAGATAGAGACTTTGATAATAGAGAGATTATTGGATATGTGGTAGGAGCCAAGAAAGACGCCAAGTTAATAGAAACCGCATTACTAAGGTGTAATTATTCCTGAAGAGATATAAACCTATTTCATTCTGATCGTGGCAATGAGTATGATAATGAACTAATAGATAACATTCTGGATACTTTTAAAATAGAAAGGTCTTTAAGTAATAAAGGAAATCCCTATGACGATGCAGTTAGTGAAGCTACTAATAAAATACCCAAAACAGAATTTATATCAAAGGAAGTTTAAGTCTTTAGAACAATTACAGCTAGAATTAGCAGAGTATGTCTATTGGTATAATAACCTAAGAATTCATGGTTCGTTAGGTTATATTTTATCAATTGAATATAGAGAATCAAAGACTAGAAATCTAGCAAAAGCATCCTAGTATTAAATAAAATCTGTATTAAGTAGGATTTTATCTAAAAAAGGTTGCCCTTCCAACCTATTCAACAAAGAGGTTTGAAACAAATATAATATATACTAAATTACTTAGAACGCATAAATTATAAAAATATTATGATATATTGACGTTGAACTCTGAATAAATCCATTTGTAAAATCGCGTTATATTGATATAATTAATAATATGAATTATTAACACATAAAGTATAAAATCTGATGTTTATCTATATTAAAAGTAGATGTACTAATTCTAAAAAAATTAAATTTGTGTATTTAAGAGGTGAACAATTAAATTAAAATATTATTATGGAAATTAAAAAAATGGAATTAACTCATGATCATGATAGTTTAACAGTAGAAGAAGTACTAGATTCAAAAGTATTTAAAAGTTTTGAAATTCTAGGAGGAAATGAGGGGTTAATAAAGCGATGTAATCATATGACTATACTTGAAACGCCTGAGGGGTTGAATTGGCTTAAAGGAGGAGAATTCTTATTAACTACTGGATACGCACTACATAATAATATAAAAGGTAAACAAGATATGGTATCTGATGCATATCATAAGGGAGTCGTGGCAATTGGAATAAAAGAAAATAGATATTTTAATAAGATAGATAAAAAGTTAGTAGAGGACGCTAACAAATATGATGTCTTATTAATAAAATTACCATATAACCTTGTTTATACTGATACGATATCTAATTTCTATGATTTGATCTTTTATAAAAAGAATTCCTACATTTTAAATTTAAATAATGTATATAAGAATTTATTGAAACTATCATTTGAGAATAGAGATATGGATGGTATTATACAATCCTTATCCAATATTTCTGACTCAAACATATTCTTATTTGATGATGATTTTAATATATTGAGTCGTAACATAATAGATTTTGATAGCTATAATAATATTTCTTATTATTTTCCATTTAATAATAACGGTAAAAGAATGATAAAGAATATTAAATTTTTTAATTGGAATTATCATATTAATGACTCTTATATTAGTATGTATCCTATTATGAAAAATAATGAACCTTCTTCTTACTTATATATTGTAAGTAACCGAAAATTAGAATCAATAGAGCAAAGAACAATTAAGTATGGAGCATCTATGATTTCATCTAACTTAGAGAGAGAGTGGATGATAGAGCTTAAGCAAACCAATTTTAATAAAATTCTAGTTGAGACAATGTTAAATAGTAAGGACTTAACAAATGAGTTTTATGAAAATATTGAAAAAGATTTAGGATGGGATAAAACAGGAAAATTTATAGGAATCTGTATTAAAGTTTTTTTGAAAAAATCTTGGAAAGAACTAATAGACTATAATTATGAGATTTATAGAATTATAAATAATATTTTAGGTTTCAATAGCTATTTGACCACAATTAGATCTGATAAAATCTTTCTATTTGTAAAGATAGAATCTGATATTTATTTAAAAAATGTAGTTTACGATATAAAAAAAGAGCTACAAAGCTATGAAGATGAAGTTTTAACATCGATAGGTGTATCAAGAACCTATAATAGTTTAAAACAAATAGAAGATTTATATAATGAATCTTTTCTAGCATCATTGTTTTGTGAAAAAGATGTTGTTTATTATGAAGGTTTAGATAATATCAAATTATTATATTTATTAAAGGAAGATGTTGAAGTATATAACTATTATTGTAACACTATAAAAAAGTTAGAAGTTTATGATAATGATAATGGAACCGACTTACTAGGTACAATAGAGACATATTTAAAATGTAATTTAAATAAAAAAGTAACATCTTCTAAACTTTTCATTCATGTTGAAACATTGAGATATAGGTTAAATCGAGTTCAAGAGATTACTGGATATTCAGTTGACAATGTGGAAGATACTTTTTCCTTACAAATGGGATTGAAATTAAAAAAGATACTAAAATTAAAATAGTGGTTATGAAGCACTTAGACGATTATGTAAACACATAAAAGTCTAAGTGTTTTTTTATGGTATTCTCTAATAGTTTTTAAATTTTAGAATTGCTATAATATTTAGTACAAACAAATTATTAGGAGGTTGTAAAATAAATTATCAGACTATTAAGATTAAATAATTTTAAGGTTTTGTGAAATGCGTTTGAGAGTTTAGTAAAATTTACCGAATAAGAATGGAGGAATGATTATGAAAGTAAACAAAGGAAGTAGAAATGCAATTTTTGTTTCATTAGTTATATGTGTATTATCTGAAATAATTGGTCCTATTGAATTTACAATTTTTGGAATGCCGATTATAATAATGACTCTAATCTGGGCAATATTATTTGGAATACTTTGTTCTCCAGATTTAATAGGTAAGATTATTCCATCTTTCAAAAAAATAATAGGTAAAGATGAAATAGATGTCGCTCCAGAATTACTAGCATTAACGTTATACCCTCTAGGAATAATGTTTGGTATTAGTGCGGGACCTAAAGTAGGAATAGTGTTAAATGCTGGTCCTGCATTGTTATTACAAGAACTTGGTAATATAATGACGATGTTAATAGCTTTACCTTTAGGAATTATGATGGGACTTGGAAGAACATCAGTAGGAGCAACTTTTTCTTTATGTAGAGACACGGCATTAGGGATAATAGGAGATAAGTATGGGTTAGATTCAAGAGAAGGAATGGGGACCTTAGGTACCTATATAAGTGGAAGTGTATTCGGAGCATTATTTTATTCAATATTGGCACCGATTGGACTTACTATTGGATTTCATCCATATGCACTAGCAATGGCCTCTGGAATGGGAAGTGCATCTATGATGGGAGCGGCAACGACAGCACTTGCTAATGCTGCTGATCCTGCTCTAAGTGATCAAATTTTAGCTTATTCGGCTACTAGTGGGCTACTGACAGCAGTAACAGGAGTATATGTAGAAATGTTTATTTCATTACCTTTGGCAAATTTTTATTATGATAAGATTTCTACTCCACTAAAAAGATTAAAGAGGAAAAAAACTGTATAATTTCTTAAAAATTTAGTTTATTAAAGGGAGGATATATATGAAAGATACATTTTCGGACATTATGAACCAAATTAAAACTGTAATATTCATATATTTAATGATAATAATATTACACATTTTATCATCAGAATCAAATTTAGGAAATGTTCTAATTGCGACTATGGTAAGCTTTTTGATGGTAGTTATTTCAATAGTACTTAAAAATCTGATAAAAAGGCCAAATTTACCAGGGTTTGCATGGGCTACACTAGTGTCATTTTTTTTAACTCTTCCGATATCACCTCTTCAGGGTATCATTGTAGAGTCTATGGAACATTATATTTTTTCACTAGTTGGATTACCATTGTTAGCGTTTGCAGGAATATCCGTAGGAGATCAATTATCTTTATTTAAAGATTTAAGCTGGAAGATAGTAATAGTTTCATTTGTAGTTATGGCTTCAACTTATTTTGGATCAGCTTTAATTTCAAATTTCATATTATCAATTAGAGGGTTAATATAATAGAAGGAGATGAATTTATATATGAATAAAAAAATTGAAGATCTTAAAAATGATATTATAGATATGACCGAGAAAAGAAAAGAGGAATTAGAAGGAATAAGCTCTTATATTCATAAAAATCCAGAGTTATCTTATAAAGAGTATAAGGCTCAGAAGATACTATGTGATTATTTAGAGAAGAACGGATTTAAAGTAACTAAAGGTATTGCTGATTTATCAACATCTTTTGAAGCAGTATATGATACAGGTCGTTCTGGAAAAGAAATAGCATTTCTTGCGGAGTATGATGCTTTACCAGGAATTGGACATGGATGTGGACATAATTTAATAGGAACGAGTTCGGTAGGTGCAGGAGTGATATTAAAGAATATTATGGAAGAGAATAATGTTTCGGGAGTGTTAAAGGTTATAGGAACCCCTGCTGAAGAATATGGAAGTGGGAAGATTGCTATGGTTAATAAGGGTGTTTTTAAAGAATTGGATGCTGCTTTAATAATGCATCCAGCAGATGCATCTATGCCTGATGACATTTCATTTGCAGCTGCTACTATAGAATATAATTTTAAAGGAACAGCAGCGCATGCAGCAGCATTTCCTTGGAAAGGGTCAAGTGCTTTAAATGGAGTTATTCAATTATTTAATAATGTTAATGCTCTAAGACTTCATATTAAGGATCACTCCAGACTTCACGGAATTATTACAGATGGTGGAGATGCTCATAATACTATACCTGAAAAAGCAACTGCTTTATTTAATATAAGAGCTCTTAATTATGATTATTTGTTAGATATAATTGAACAGGTTAATAATTGTGCAAAAGGGGCAGCACTGAGTACGAATACAGATGTAATAATTACACAAGAAGGAGAAATTATAAAGGAAGTTAGGAACAATAAAGAATTAGTATCTTTGGTTAGGAGTAATATGGAAAATATAAAGGAACCTTTTATTGAAAGAGATTTAACACAAGGAATAGGATCCACAGATGTAGGAAATGTAACTCATGAAATATCTGCTATACAATTCTATATAAAATTAAAAGAAGATATTGGTACTCATACTATAGAATTTGAAGAGTCTGCCGGTAATGATGATGGTAGGAGAGTGTTAAATTCAGCAATAAAGGTGTTGGCCATGAGTGGATTAGATGTTTTGCTAAAATAAATAAGGATTTAGTGCACATATAACTAATTAGTTGGAAATGACTTTAAGTAGTATATCTTTTAAAAGATATACTACTTCTAATTTCACTTAGAAAGAATAATCTGCACAAAACTTATATCAAATAAATTAGATTTAAATATAAATAATAATATAAAAAAATTTATTATTAATAGGAGGGTTTGTATGTTATTAAAACAAATTATGGAAGTTTATGAATATATTGATACAGCTACAGCAAGTGGAAAACAAATGAAAGAATACTTAGAAGAATCATATGGGTCAAAGGATATAGAGGTTAAAACTATAAAAGGAGAAGAGGGAGAAACTGATTTTATCAGGATAAGGATACCTGGTAAAAGTGGAAAATCCAAAGGAAAGAATGCTCCAACTATAGGAATTTTGGGAAGATTAGGAGGTATAGGTGCTAGACCAGAAATGATAGGTATGGTTTCTGATGCAGATGGAGCAGTAGTAGCACTATCTGTAGCTGCTAAACTTTTAGATATGCAAGAAAAAGGAGACTTTCTAGATGGGGATGTTGTTGTTTCAACACATATATGTCCTGACGCTCCTACACAACCTCATGATCCAGTTCCATTTATGGGTTCTCCAGTAGATATGGTTACAGTAAATAAAGAAGAAGTCGATGGGGAGTTAGATGCAATATTATCTATAGACACAACTAAAGGTAATAAGGTAATAAATCATAGAGGATTTTCAATATCTCCAACTGTAAAAGAAGGCTATATCTTAAAAACAAGTGATGATTTATTAGATATTATGGAAATTACTACAGGAAAATTACCAGTTGTATTTCCTATAACTATTCAAGATATTACACCTTATGGAAATGATATATATCATTTAAACAGTATACTACAACCTTCTACAGCAACTAATGCTCCAGTAGTAGGAGTAGCAATAACAACTGAATCTGCCGTACCAGGTTGTGCAACAGGTGCTAGTCATCCATTTGATTTAGAACAAGCAGCTAGATTCACATTAGAAGTTGCTAAGCAATATGGAAAAGGAAATTGTAAATTCTATGACAAAACTGAATTTGATAAATTAAAGCAATTATATGGAAGTATGGATCATATACAAACTCTTGGTAAATAGGAGGGGGAACTATTATAAAGAGTAAATTAGGAGTTATAACTATAGGTCAATCTCCTAGAGATGATATGATACCAGAAATGATTGAGTTTTTAGGAGAAGATGTAGAAGTTTTACAATCAGGAGCATTAGATGGTCTTATTTTAGAAGAGATAGAAGCATTTACAATCGGCAAAGATGATTATGTATTAGTTTCAAAATTAAGAGATGGAAGTAGTGTAAAATTTGCAGAAAGACATATATTAACTAGATTACAAAAGTGTATTGATAAATTAGAAAGCCAAGGTGTAGATATAATATTATTTATATGTACAGGTGTATTTCCAGATGGGTTTAAATCGAATGTTCCAATATTATATCCTCAAAAAATAATTCATGGTGTAGTTCCAAATTTACTAGATAAAGGTAAATTAGCAGTAATTACTCCCGATAAAGATCAATTAAAACAAAGTAAAGAA
>DATGTQ010000278.1 GCA_035301805.1 Tissierellales bacterium | reverse complement strand
TCTACTGACATCACTGCTTTTGTTTTAGTATTTCCACCTATTGATGAGGACGATAAATACAGTATACTCCCCTACTTTTGGATACCAGAAGAAAATATCGATCTTCGAGTTAGAAGAGATCATGTTAATTATGATTTATGGGAAAAGCAAGGTTTTATTAAAACCACCGATGGCAATGTTGTTCACTACGGTTTTATAGAGAATTTTATTGAGGAACTAGGTATGGATTATAACATTAGAGAAATCGCCTTTGACCGCTGGGGTGCTGTTCAGATGACTCAAAACTTAGAAGGTATGGGTTTTACAGTTGTTCCCTTTGGTCAGGGTTTTAAAGATATGAGTCCTCCAACAAAAGAATTAATGAAACTTACCTTAGAAGAAAAATTAGCCCATGGTGGCCATCCTGTCCTTCGTTGGATGATGGATAATATATTTGTTAGAACTGATCCTGCTGGAAACATTAAGCCTGACAAAGAAAAGTCTAGTGAAAAGATTGATGGTGCTGTTGCCACTATAATGGCACTTGATAGGGCTTTGAGAAATGACGGTGTAAGCACAGGTAGTGTATATGATGAAAGAGGGATATTGGTCTTTTAATCTTGCAAATAATATGCTATACTGGATTTGCTAGAAAGTATTAGAGTATATGACTACTTTATTATTTTCTTTAGATAATAATATAATGAAAGGATGAACTATAGAAATAATGAACAAATAATCCATGACTATATAAAGAAAACAAAATATATTGGGCTTAAAAATTTCAACCTGATATATTTGTGTCTATTTTTAGTATGAGTGGATAGTTTGTTTAAATGGTGCATTTATGTATAATTTTATAGTTTGTCTATAGATATACTATCCTCTCTGTTTTAAAAGGAGGATTTTTTATGTTAAAAATTAATATGAAAAAAATAAAAAAATATTATGGGACTAGATTACTTTTAGACATTGAAGATTTAAAGATATATGAAAATGATAGGATTGGAATAATAGGTGTAAATGGAGCAGGAAAAACTACATTATTAGAGATTATTAATAAAAACATTGATTACGAGAGTGGTGAATTGTTTTTAAATAAGAATGTGGATATCAAATATATTCCACAATTAGGGGAACCAAACAGAAAAATAATAAGCGGGAAATACGCCTCTATATTTCAAGTTGAAAACAAGTGGGACAGCAATATGAGTGGAGGAGAAAAAACTAGATTCAAATTAGCAGAGGGATTTGAAAGTACTTGCAATTTGCTGTTGGTAGATGAACCAACAAATAATTTGGATATTGACGGAATCAATTTAGTTGTAAATAACTTCAAAGCATATAAAGGGACCCTTTTAGTAGTATCACATGATAGAAATTTTTTAGATACAGTATGTAACAAAATATTAGAAATAGAAAATGGTAAATGTAAAATTTATAATGGGAATTATAGTAAGTATCTTGAGTTAAAAGAAATGGAAGATACGAGAAAGGAATTTGAATACAAGGAATTTATTAAGGAGAAAAGTAGACTTACTAATCTTAAAAGGGATGTAGAGAATAAATCTGCTAAAGTAAAAACCACGCCAAGTAGAATGGGCAATTCCGAGGCACGACTCCATAAGATGGGCGGGCAGACTAATAAAGCAAATCTAGATAAGTTTGCAAAGTCAGTAGCAAAAAGGATAGAGCACTTAGAAAAAAAAGAAAGACCTGTAGAGCAAGAGCTAATTAAAATAAGCATATTAGAATCTACTAAACCCCATAGTAAACTATTAATATCAGGAAATAACCTTAATAAATCTTATGGGAAAAAAGTAATATTTGATAACGCAGATTTTAATATTAATAATGGTAAAAAAGTTGCTCTCCTAGGGCCAAATGGTAGCGGGAAAACTACCTTAATCAATATGATATTAAATGAGGAAGGCATAGACATAAGTAAAAATGTTAGAATAGGTTACTTCAGTCAATCCATGGATATTTTAGATGAAGAAAAGACCATATTAGAAAACGTAATGGAAAAAAGTATTCATGATGAAAAGTTGGCACGACTAATTTTAGCTAGATTGCTGATAAAAGGTAATAAGGTTTATGAAAAATTAAAGATTTTAAGTGGAGGGGAAAGAGTAAAAGTTTCATTTGCTAAAATGATTTTGGAGGATATAAATTTGTTAATACTAGATGAGCCAACAAACTATCTAGATATAAACAGCTTAGAAGTAATAGAAAATTTGCTTAAAGATTATGATGGCACAATACTATTAGTATCTCATGATATAAGATTTATTAAAAACATAGCTGAAGAATTATTAATAATAGAGAATAATAAAATAAAACATTTTATGGGAAATTACGATGAATATATAAGAAATAAAAACAAGCAGAAACTAAATATCAGGGAAAAAAATATTAAGGAAAAGATAATGATATTAGAAAATCAAATTTCTTCTTTGATTGGCGAGATTTCAACTGAAGAAAATGAAGAGAGAAAAACTGAATTAGATGAGCAGTATAATTTAAAATTAAAAGAATTAGTAAATTTAAAACGTGAAATCTAAGTAAAGTTATAGTTAGGTTGAATTTTTAAACTTGGTATACTTATCTTAGCAATATTAGTAGTTACACATAAGTGATAATATGCGTAACAATTTTTAATAAATTGTAATTTGAACGGAGTGATTATATGGTGAATAAAACTGACGCTATTGAAATAATAACATGGGCCGAAGAAAATGAAATTAGTATTTGGATAGATGGTGGTTGGGGTGTAGATGCCCTATTGAAAGAAGAAACTAGAGCACACAATGATATTGATTTATTTGTGGAGGAAAGCGACGGCAAAAAGTTTATTAGTATATTAAAGAAAAAAGGCTTTGTTAAAATTGTTGAATCATATACAACAGAATCACACACGGTTTGGAAGGATACTAAAGGTAGGATAATTGATCTTCATATATTCAAATTTAATGAACAGGGATACATTGTTTTTGAAGGAGAAGAATATCCACCAAATGTGTTTAGTGGTATTGGGGAAATAGGTAATAAAGAGGTAAAGTGCATTGACGCTGAAAATCAAGTGCTATTTCACTTGGGCTATGAGCATGATGAAAATGATATACATGATGTGAAACTTTTATGTGAAAGATTTGGTATTCCTATTCCGAGAGAGTACAATTAATTAACAACCACTAAATTATATAAGCAGAAATTTTATTATAGTTATGTTATACATTTATATTATGCGACATAACTTAAGAAAATAAAACACTATAAAGCATCTCAAAAGCGAGGTGCTTTTTTCATGCCCAATTTTAGGAGGTGATCATATAAATATATTTTCAAGATTATTTAAATCAAGGGCTGAACCAAAGAATAGCTTATTCGGTTCTACTTACAGTTTCTTCTTTGGCTCTACTAGTAGTGGGAAAACAGTAAACGAAAGAACAGCTATGCAAACCACAGCTGTATATGCCTGTGTTAGAATACTTGCTGAAACAATAGCCTCTCTCCCACTCCACACTTATATGAATACTGAAAGTGGAAAGGAAAAAGCAAGGGACCATCCAATATATTATCTTCTTTCAGATTCCCCTAACCCTGAGATGACCTCATTTGTGTTTAGAGAAACACTTATGGGTCATCTTTTATTATGGGGAAATTCCTACTCTCAGATAATAAGAAATGGGCATGGAAAAGTAGTGGCCTTATATCCTTTGCTTCCAGACAAGATGAAGGTTGGAAGAAGTGAAAATGGAGAAATTTATTATCTCTATACTAGCGAAGGAAAGGAATATTTATTAAGAAATACAGAGGTCCTTCACATACCAGGCCTTGGGTTTGACGGTCTTATTGGATACTCCCCCATTGCCATGGCTAAGAATGCAATTGGCATGGCTCTAGCAACAGAAGAATACGGAGCTAAGTTCTTCTCAAATGGTGCAAATCCTGGCGGTGTTCTAGAACATCCTGGTGTTGTAAAAGACCCTCATAGAATTAGGGATAGCTGGAATCAAGTGTATCAAGGAACATCCAATGCCCATAGAGTTGCCGTTCTTGAAGAAGGTATGAAGTTCTCTCCTATCGGTATACCGCCAGAACAGGCACAGTTTTTAGAAACAAGGAAATATCAAACTGAGGAAATTTGTCGAATATTTAGAGTCCCTCCCCATTTAGTCGGTGATTTAGAAAGAGCTACTTTTTCAAATATTGAACATCAATCTATAAGCTTTGTAGTTCATACTATAAGGCCTTGGCTTGTTAGAATAGAGCAATCTATTAATAAAGCCTTGTTTTCTGAGGAGGAAAGACACAAATACTTTGTTAGTTTCTTAGTTGAAGGCCTTCTTCGAGGGGACTATGAATCAAGAATGAGAGGTTATTCTATCGGCATTCAAAATGGATTTATGTCTCCTAACGATGTAAGGAGTTTAGAAAACATGAACCCTATACCCTCTGATGAAGGTGGAAACACATACATGGTCAATGGCAATATGCTAAAGCTTAAAGATGTTGGTGCTTATGCGAATAAAAACACTGGAGGTGATGAAAATAAAGAAGTTTTGGAACTGGATAAAGAATGATGATGAAAGGACTTTATTTTTAAATGGTGTGATATCTGATGAAACTTGGTATGGAGATGAAATCACACCTAAACTATTTAAAGATGAGTTAAATAGTGAATCTGGAGATATTGTTGTTTGGATTAATTCCCCTGGTGGCGACTGCATTGCTGCTAGTCAAATCTACAATATGTTAATGGATTATAAAGGCAACGTCACAGTTAAGATTGATGGAATTGCAGCTAGTGCGGCATCCGTTATTGCTATGGCTGGTACTGAAGTACAAATTTCACCTACAGGTCTAATGATGATCCATAATCCGTTGACTATTGCCTTTGGCGATGCAAGTGAAATGGAAAAAGCCAAAGCAATGCTATCAGAAGTTAAAGAAAGCATCATTAATGCTTATGAGTTAAAAACTAGCATACCAAGGAATGAGCTCTCTCATCTTATGGATGAGGAAACCTGGTTCAATGCTAGAAAGGCTGTGGACTTGGGGTTTGCAGATAAAATAATGTTTGCACAGGGTGATGAAGATAAAAACCTAGAAGGATTAGCTTTCAGTAATATGGTAGCTGTCAATTCTATATTAAGTAAACTACCCAAAAAGGAAAAGCCACCTGCTGGTACTTCCTATAAAGAACTAAGTACACGATTAAATCTAATTAAATAAATGGAGGTATATTCAATGAATAAAATATTAGAATTAAGAGAAAAAAGAGCGAAGCTTTGGGAAAGTGCCAAAGCTTTTTTAGATGCAAGAAGAGATGACAAAGGGCTTGTTTCAGCTGAAGATACTGCTACCTATGAAAGAATGGAACAAGATGTAGTTGATTTAGGTAAAGAGATAGACAGGTTAGAAAAACAAGCCGTTCTCGATTTAGAACTATCAAAGCCTACTTCCACTCCCCTCTCTAATAAACCTAACAATGGTATGGGGGAAACGAAAGAAGGTCGTGCATCTGATGAGTATAAGAAAGCCTTCTGGAATGTTATGAGAACCAAAAATCCAAAGTCAGA
>DATGTQ010000277.1 GCA_035301805.1 Tissierellales bacterium | reverse complement strand
AATGTTCATTTATTTTGCCCTCCTTATATAAATTTAATTTTTTCCAATTTGTTAGCACTCAATCTCATCGAGTGCTAATACTTACAAATAATATGTTACTTTATAAGAAATATGTTTTCAAGTCCTAAATTACTTAATATACAGCTATTTGTATCCATATATATCGATTTTATTCGTTTTCCTTCTTATTTCCTTAAATATCTTCCTATAAATCCATTAATTACTCATTTCCTTTCCTAAGACAATATTTTTTCTTTAAATAATAATATATTTCCACAAAATAAATAGAATCCCCTAAATTTAAAGGATTCTATTTGCTTATAAACTAATTATATTTTATCCTATTTATATATATAGATCGTATTATAGTAAAGTATATCATTTGAAACACTAAATATCCTAACATTACTATCAGCCCATTTTTAAACAAACTTCCCATTAGCAAATTAGACAAAGACTTTAATGCGAAAAATGAATGTAAAGTACTTACTATAAATGGTAGAAAAAATATAATTCCTATTTGTTTAGTTATTATTTTATTTATCTCTTTTTCTGTAGTTCCTATTTTTTTCAGAATATTATATTCTACTTCATCCTGTTTTATTTCATTGAATAGTTTAAAGTATATTATACTACCAGAGGCTATGAAAAATAAGAAAGCTATAAAAAATCCTATAAATAGAATTAGGCCATAGACCTTTCTAACTCCTTTGTATGCAAGTATTTTAGAATAATAGCTTCCACTATATTTATCTCCTAGATCGTCTTGAATTTCCATTGTAGCCTCATAGGAATCTTTCCAATTATCTATATTTATTCCACTATAAATAATCAAATCCTCTTGGTTTATCTTTTCTAATGTATTTTCAAAATCTACATCATTTAAAACTAAGGCATCAAAATATCCTACATTAGGTAATGCCATAACACCACCGTGGATTTCTCTATCCAACTTGAATTTTTTCGTTTCTCCGCCAATATTTAAGCCAATCTCATTCCAATTTGTCTGTCTATCCTCTTCACTAACCTCTTCTGTGGACAGCTCATAATTATAGGGATAATTATATATAACTTCACCTGCTTTAATTTTCAATTCTTTTCTTCCTAAAGGTTTAGCTAATCTATTATAATCAGAATTAGATATTATAAAGAATCTTTCTTCTGTTTTTTCTTCTCCCACTACTCGCTCTATTTCTGCACCTTTTATACTATGAGTTTCTATTATCTTTACATTATTTTTTTCTAATATATTTTCTATATTCTCAACTACTTCGTCATCATTTAATTCCTCTCCCCTTTGAACTATTGCCATTTCTTGAGGTGTATTTAAACCTGTTAAACGGGGGCTTTCTGTAAAGAAGGAGTATATAGTTCCTGTAGCCGTAAATGTAATGGCACCTAGTATTGAGGCTAGAAATAAAACTTTAGCTGTATCTTGTAATTTAAAAATCATTTGAGAATAAGCTACCATATTAGTCTTTTTATAAAACATTTCTTGACTTTTCAATATTCTGTTAGCTACTGCAATACTAAATTGTGTAAATAAGAAGTATGTTCCAATTATTACGGTTATTGTTACTGGTATCATAGCTAAGGGAACAAGTACACTTTCTACAAACCATGCTACAATATATCCTATTAAAATTAAACTTACACCTAATATCGATTTAGCTTTAGAAAATTTAGGTATAGTCTTAGGTATATTACTAGATCTTAATTGCTCTATTATCTCCTTATTCTTTATTTTAAATAGCATAACAATATTTACTATTTCAAATAATGCAAAGAAGATCAAACTAGTAAGCCCTATGGCTTTAATAGATATATTAAAAGGCAACTTTATTTCTAAGAACCCTTCCATTATCATAAAGAATAGCTTTGAAAATATGGCTCCTGTCAATATTCCCGTAAATATTGACATAATAGATATAATAGTATTTTCTATAAGCACATATTTTTTTATTTGTCCTCTAGTCATTCCATATAGCGAGAGAAGACCAAATTCTTTTCCTCTAGACTTTAAAAATATAGAAGTTGAATAACCTACAAAGAATATAGAAAATATCACTATTATAACTTGACTAATTACCATACCATTGGTAGCACCCATTTTTGCTATTTCATGGCCATCCATAGATTTTGCATCTATTGATGGATGAAATACAAAGTTAGCAAATATAAAAAAGGCTGTAACTGCAAAAGAATTGCTTAAATAATACATTATATATCTATATAAATTTCCTTTAATGTTTTTAATAGCCATATTAGATATTTTCATTATATCCACCACCAAGAAGGGATAAAGCATCTAATATTTCCTTGAAAAATATTTGTCTATTAGATTTCTTTACTAGCTCAGTAAAATATTTACCATCCTTTATCATTATCATTCTATTACAAAAACTAGCTGCAAAAGCGTCATGAGTTACCATTGCTATAGTCGCATTTTTTTCTTTATTTATTTTTTCTAAAGATGACATTAAATCATAGGATGCTTTTGAATCTAAGTTTCCTGTAGGCTCATCTGCTAATATTATTGATGGTTCATTTATTAAAGCTCTAGCACAGGCTGTTCTTTGTTGTTGTCCTCCTGATATTTCATAAGTCCTTTTATTTAAAATATCTTTTATATTTAATACTGATGCTATATCATCAACTCTTCTATCAATTTCATTTTTCTTAAATTCTTCTAATACTAGTGGAAGAATAATATTTTCCTTCACTGATAAAGTATCTAATAGATTAAAGTCTTGGAAAATAAATCCTAAATACTTTCTTCTAAATATAGCTAATTCATCTTCTTTTAATTTATGAGGATTTTTTCCATTTACTAATACCTCTCCAGAAGATGGCGAATCTATTGTAGCTAATATATTTAATAAAGTAGTTTTACCACTTCCTGATGGTCCCATAATTGCAACAAATTCGCCTTCCTTTATTCCCATATTAAAATCTTCTAAGGCTTTAACAGATATGCCTTTACCTTTTCCACCATATATTTTCGATAAATTTTTAGTTTCCAATACTGTCATTTCCTTACCTCCTATTTCATTAACTATATATATAGTATAAAAAAAGAAGAGAAATCCTTCCATTGATTTCTCTTTCAAATTTAATTCATATCTTGCAATATTGTCATATTCAATACTTATAAACTATAAATGCTTTTGCCATGGTAAAAGGTTATTTTTGTTTTAGTCCCTACTCCTTCAGTAGATTCTACTTCTATGCCATGGCCTAACCGATTACATATATCTTTGGAAAGGTAAAGACCCATACCTGTTGATTCTAAATATTTCCTTCCATTTTCACCAGTAAAAAAAGGGTTAAATATTCTTTTTATATCCTGTTCAGGTATTCCTACTCCTTTATCTTCTATAGAAAGTATAGTTTTATCTACTTCTTTACTGAATTCAATGGTTACAGATTTATCTTGAAAATCTTTTACTTTTGAATATTTTATACTATTAGATATAATTTGGTTAATAATAAATTTTATCCACTTCTTATCACTTTTTACTATTAGTTTTTCTTGGGAGACTATTTTAGGATAGATACCATTTACTATAAAAGCATTTTTATTTTCATTAATAACATTTCTTACAACCTCTAATAGGTTTATCTCCTCTATTTTAAAATCTTGCTCAAAATCATTTACTCGTAAAGTATATAAAGCCATTTCTAGCCCATTGGACAATTTTTCTATTTCTTCTTCTATACTTTCATAGCTTTTTTTTGAAGCTTCATCAGTATTTCTATCTTTTTCATTTTCTAGTATAAGTTTAATTACAGAAATAGGAGTTTTCATTTGATGAACCCATCTATTATTAAATTCTAATTGAGTTTTATGAGTTTTTCTATATTTATCTAACTTATTTTCGTAGATCATATAATTATTAATTAAAAGTTCTTTAAAAGCTTTATGTTCCTTGCTTGTATTATCTGGAAGACTAAATATATATTCTAGATTTTCATTGTCTTTTAGACTATAATTAATAAATTCATAAAATTTTCGCTTTTTCATATAATCTATAGTTATTAAAATTATTAAAAATACAAAGGATAATATAAAAGCATAAATTATATTAGACCATTGAAGCTTTTCCTGTCTAATAATTAAATCTAACATCATTATAATTATAACCAAAATAGTACTTATAATATAAAATAGAATATATAATGCTCTATCCTTTATATAATCTTTAAATTTCACCTTATCACCGCCAAGTCTTAACCATAGAATAACCTTGTCCTCTTTTGGTTTGAATAGTATTATGTATTCCTATGTCTTCTAATCTTTTTCTAAGACGAGCAATATTTACAGATAAAGTATTGTCATCAACAAAATCTATATCATCCCAAAGTTCCTCTAAAAGAGTCTCTCTAGAAACTATTATATTTAAATTAGAAATAAGAATGTACAATAATGCAAACTCGTTTTTACTTAGCTCAATTTTCTTATCTTTCCACTCAACTATATTCTGAGTTTTATATAAATAAACTCCATCTACTTCATATATATCTTTAAATTCATTTTCTGCATATTCTCCATAAGTCCTTCTTAAAACACTTTTGATTTTAGCTAGCAAAAGCTCAAAAGAGAAAGGTTTAACAATATAGTCATCTCCACCATTTTCTATAGCCATTATTTGATCCATGTCTGAAAATCTAGCGGATATAAATATAATAGGAACCTTAGATATACTCCTTATTTCTCTACACCAGAAAAACCCATCATAATTAGGTAAATTAATATCTAGAAGAACTAATTGTGGTTTTTCTTTTATAAATTCACCTTTAATATTAGAATAATCTTCTACTATGGCTACTTTATAACCATACCTTTCTAATTTATCTTTTATAAGATTTACAATTTTTTTATCATCTTCCACAACTAATATTTTATACACCTAATCACCTTGTTTATCTTACTTATTCTTTTTTCTACCAATTCCCTTTTCTCTTGCATAATAAAATAAATACTGTTGAGCAAATCCTGCTAAATCTCCAAACTTTTCTTCTGCATAAATTTCTATATCTTTAAGTTTTCTATCCTCTTTTAAATAAAAATGTTCCATTACCCTTTTAACCCATACATCTACAGGAAAGGCATCATTTTTATCCAAAGAAAACAATAATATACAGTCAGAAACTTTTGGCCCTACTCCTGGTAGTT
>DATGTQ010000276.1 GCA_035301805.1 Tissierellales bacterium | reverse complement strand
AAAACTTGCCGGAATTGGTATAAAGATTTATCCATACTTAGATTCCCTTTCAGAAGAGGTTATAAATTTAGCAGACTTTTTAAACTTCCCTATTATTGATATTCACTACTCTATTCCTTTATCAGACATAATGACTACAGTACATAAAGAAGTATTTAATAAACAAGCGTCACTTTTAGAAAGAATTGAAAAAGCCCATGAACAATTTATAAATGTTATGTTAAAGGGAAAGGGAGTAGAAGAAGTTGTACCTATAATCCATGAAAATATTAAAAACCCTGTGGTACTAAATTTAAATTTTACAAATGAAAGACATGAGTATTTTGGTAATATTGATAACATTACTAAAAAGGAATTATTAGAAGATGTAGAAAAATATTATAGTATTAATTCTATAAAGAGGAAGCAAAAAATATTTGCTGAAAATAAAATTTTAATCAATGGAAAATATGTAAAGAGAATGGTTATGCCAATAGTTGTGAAGGATAGTTGTTATGGTCATATAATTTCTTGGTCTACTACAACACCTTTAGGAGGGTTTGACTTATCTATTATTGAAAGCGCAAGTACTATTATAGCCTTATCAGTTCTTCAAGATTTATCAGTTAAAGAAGTAGAAATTAGATATAGATCAGAGTTTTTTGAGGATTTAATTTCTATAGATTCAAAAAGAAAAAAGAAAGCTTTAGATAGAGCTCATTTTTTTAATTTAAATCTTCATGATCATTACATAATTGAGGTTATTGACTTTAAGTTTAAAGTAGATGATAAAATAGAAGAAGATAGTCAACTTCTCGACTATATTCAAGATAATGTGAATGAAATAGTTTCTATAACAGAAGAACTAATTAAATACTATAAATTTAATGGATTAATTGCAAGTAAAATGAATGGTATCCAGGTATTATTAGGTTGTGATAGTAAAAAGCTTATGAATGATAAATTAAATAAATTTAATAAGGCTTTAGATAAAGAGCTATTAACAAAATTTGAAAATATGGAATTTAAAATAGGAGTAGGTAGATGTTATAAAGAATTAGGCAATGTAAATAAAAGCTTTGGAGATGCATTAAAGGCAGTAAGGACAGGAAGAGTATTGACTGAAAAAAATGTCATAACTTTTGATGAACTGGGAATATTTAAAATATTAAGTCAAGATTATTTAAATGAAGAATTAGAAGATTTTTATAATGAAACATTGAAGCCTTTGACAGATTATGATGAAAAAAAATCTACAGAACTTGTTAAAACATTGGAAACCTATTTTGAATATAATGGTAATTTAAAGAGAATGTCAGAAAGTTTATTTACTCATTATAATACTGTCTTATATAGAATTAATAGAATTAAAGATATAACTAATATGGATTTAGATGACCCAAACGATAGACTTAATTTAGAAATAGCTTTAAAAATAAAAGAGTTATTAATAATGTAAAATAGTTTTGTGGAATTTTAACAAAAAAGTAATAGAGAAAACTCTATTACTTTTTTTGTTTATTCTTCAATTAATGCAACTGCCCTTATAGGCGAACCAGAACCATCTCTTATTTTTAGAGGTAAGCCTATGTAGAGGAATCTCTTATTTAAAACCTTATCTAAATTGCATAAATTTTCTGTATTTGTAATATTATATTCACCACAAACTAGATGGCCAGAGAAATTTATATCGTCTGGTGTTAAATCTATAGCTGGTGCATCTACTCCAATATTTACTACTCCTTGTTCAGCTAACCATTTAGCCCCTTCATAGCTTAGACCAGTATAATCTGTCTGAAATTTGTCAGTGCCAAAGGTTCTATCATGGTGTCCAGTATACATTAAAAGGATGTCTCCTTCTTTTATTTCTTGTCCAGATTTTCTAACGGCTTCTTCTAGATCTCTTGGCTCAATATAATTTGGATATCTTACATTAGATAAATCAATACAAATAGCAGTACCCCAGAAATGCTCCAAAGGCATTTTGTCAATAGTTGGTCCACCAGGTTTAAATTCAGAAACTCCATCACTATGAGTTCCACAGTGCTCACTTAAAAGCAAGTTTCTTGCAGAAAAGCCTAATGTAGGACTTCCAGTCATCTGCATATTTTCCTCATGAGTCATATTGGTCATTATAAAAGTTTTTTGATGCATAGGGAAAACAGACATGCCTTCATATATTTCTTGAGATAAATCAATTAATTTTAAAGCCATAAATTATCCCTCCTATTTTCTTCTTATATTAAATTATATATATTTGTCATAAAAACTATATATTAATAATACACAAATAATTATCAAAGTCTTACAAAAATTTTAATGAATATTGTTAATAAGGTCAATATTTTTATAAAAAAGTAACAAGGAAGAATATATTTTTATATGCTACTATATTGAAAACGTTAGCCTTAAACTATGAAGGAGGGTTTTTATGTTTGACTTAATTATTAAGAATGCAAATATACCTCAAGGAAATGATACAGTACTTACTAATATTTTAGTAAAGGATGAAAAGATAGCAGGATTTGTAGACTCCGTTGAAGGTATGGAAGCTAGGGAGGTGCTAGATGCAGGAGGACATCTAACATTGCCAGGATGTATAGATTCTCATACTCACTTTATGTACCAAGGATTTCCTCATAGAGAAAACTTCTTAACAGGTACAGCTGCAGCTGCAGCTGGTGGAATAACTACAGTTATAGATATGCCTTGTTGTTCTGTTCCATCAGCAAGAAGTGTAGATCAATTAAAATTAAAAATTGACTTAGTTGAACCTCAAGCTTTAGTAGATTATGCTATGTGGGGTGGAGTTACAGGAGAAGATGTAAGAGAAGGATGGTTACACAATGTTCAAGAACAAGCTGATTATGGAGTTGTTGCATTTAAGGCTTATATGACACCATCTGTTCCAACTTATCCACGGGTTACAGATCCAGAAATGTATGAAGCATTTAAGGCTGTAGCTGAAACTGGACTTCCTATAGGTATCCATGCTGAAAATTATGCTATGTGTGATTATTATGTTAAAAGATTCCAAAAAGAAGGAAGAATGGATGGACCAGCTTGGGCAGAAGCAAGAATGGAATTGGCAGAAAAGGTTGCTATTGAATTAGGAATTAGTTTTGCAGAAGATAGTGGTGCAAGACTTCACATAGTTCATATGAGTACAGGAATAGGAGCTAAATTAGTAAGAGAAGCGAAAATGAGAGGATTAGATGTAACTAGTGAAACTTGTCCTCACTACTTAACATTAAATTATCAAGAAGCTATGACAAAATATGGTCCTTTGGCTAAAATTGCACCACCTTTAAGAACTAAAAAAGATAACGAAGAATTATGGGAAGGTTTAGCTAATGGAAGTGTTGACTTTATAGCAACAGACCATGCTCCTTATGAAATAGAAAGTGAAAAACATAAGAAAGGAATGAATATTTGGACTTCATTCCCTGGAATACCTGGTGTAGAAACTATGGTTCCTATATTGGTTAGTGAAGGATATAATAAGGGAAGAATATCTTTAAGTAAATTAGTTGATATATTATCAACAAATGCTGCAAAACACTATGGAATATATCCTAAGAAAGGTGCTATGCATATAGGTTCAGATGCTGACTTTACGATAATAAATCTTGATAAGAGATGGACTATAGATCCTAAGAAACAAGCTTCAATGTGTGGATACTTACCACTTGAAGGTATGGAGCTAAAAGGTAAGGTAGCTAAAACTATAGTTCGTGGACATTTAGTATATAAAGATGTAGATGAAAGTATATTAGCAGAACTATCTGATGGTGAATTACAAAAAATAGTTCATAATTATCCAGAAGGTGTAGAAGAGAGATACTCAGAAATATTTGAAGAATTCCCTAACCTATATAGTAAAGAATATGACAAGAGTTATAGAAAGAATCACCCAGAAATAATAGATGAGCATATAAAAGGTATTAGAGGAATTACAGTAAAACCAGGATTTGGAAAATTCGTGAAAAGAGAGAGTATACAAGTTTTACCTAGAGAGGTAAAATTTTAATAAATAAAAATACTTAAGCTTTAAGAATAATATATATTTTAAGGAGGATTAGATTTATGTCAAGACATGCAATTTTAGTAATAGATATGTTAAATGATTTTGCTAATGAGAAAGGTTCACTTTATTGCCCAGGAGCTGCTAGAATAACTGAAAACCTTCAAGAACTACTTAAATGGGCAAGAGGAAGAGAAGATGATGATGTACAAATAGTTCATATTCAAGAAGCTCATAGAGAAAATGATGCAGATTTTAGGGTAAGACCAGTTCATGCAGTTGCAGGAACTTGGGGTTCAGATTTTATAGAAGAACTATATCCTGAAAAAGGAGAATATATAGTACCAAAGAGAAGACATAGTGGTTTTGCCTATACAGATTTAGATCTATATTTAAGAGAAGAAAATATAGATACAGTTGTAGTTACTGGTGTATGGACAAATGTATGTGTAAGAAGTACTGCTACTGATGCATTAGCTAGAGCTTATAGAGTAATTACTTTAAGCGATGGCTGTGATTCTAAAACTGAAGAAATGCATGAATATGGCCTAAACGATTTAAGTATATTTTCAAAAGTAATGACTATTGATGAATATATAAATGCTTGGGAAGAAGGACTTGATCCATGGGAAGGCGGAGGCGACAGAGAAAATAAAGTTGAATAGAAACTGAAAGTGAGGAGAATTATGAAGGTAATAGTTGGAATATCTGGTGGTAGTGGTTCTATTTATGGAGTTTCTGTATTGAAAGCTCTTAAAGAATTAAATATAGAAACCCATTTGGTAGTTTCTACAATGGGAGCCTTTGTTACAGAACATGAATGTGGTGTTTCTTTAGATGAATTAAAAGAAATGGCTACTTTTTATCATGATAATAAAGATTTTACAGCTCCAATTGCCAGTGGCTCTTTTGATGTAGATTCTATGGTAATAGTTCCTTGCTCTATGAAGACTTTAGCTAGTGTGTCTAATGGTTTTTCTGATAATCTTCTGACTAGAGCAGCAGATGTAACTATTAAAGAGAGAAGAAATTTAATAATAGTTCCTAGAGAAACTCCTTTCAGTCCGATACATTTAGAAAATATGCTAAGACTTGCAAAATTGGGAATTACTATATTCCCAGCAAGTCCTGGCTTTTATAATCATCCTCAAACCATAGATGATATAGTTATAAATATGACAGGTAGAATATTAGATAATATGGGGATAGATAATAATCTAGTTAATAGGTGGAAAGGGTTGTAGAAAGGAGGTTATTATTTGGAAAAACAAGGCCTTAGATATACTTTAGAAAAATTAAAAAGTATGGATGAACTGTTTATATGTGAAAAAGAAGTAGATCCTAAATATGAAGTAGGTGGAGTCCTTAAGCATTTTGACAATAAAAAGCCTATTTTATTTAATCGAGTGAAAGGTAGTAATGTTTCTATAGCTGGAGGGCTTTATGGTGATAGGAAACTATTTTATGAACTAATGGGATTTACTCATGAAGATAGGTTATATAAACTCATGGATAGTGTAGCAAATCCAAAACCTTATAAAATAGTTGAAAGAGCTCCAGTAAAAGAAAATATAGTATCAACAAATATTGATTTACCAAGATTGTTTCCAATACCAACATTTCAAGAAAAAGATTCTTCTAGTTACATTACAGCAGGAGTTTTAGTTATTAAGGATCCAGAAACTGGGCAATATTATACTTCTATAAGACGTTTTCAGATTAATGGAAGAAATGAAATTAGTGCCCTTATTGCGTCTGAAAAATTAACCCAGGATTTCTTAAGACTAGAAAAAATGAACAAACCACTAGAAGTAGCAATTGTATTAGGATATGATGCATGTTTTAATTTAGCTAGTCAAGTAAGTAGTAAAACTTATGGTATAGATAAATATGCTATAGATTCTGCTTTAAGAGGCGAACCTTTAGAATTAGTTAAATGTGAAACTGTAGACTTATTGGTGCCAGCCTATAGTGAAATGGTTTTAGAAGGTAGATTAGTACCAAAAGTGAGAAAGACAGAAGGACCTTTTGGAGAGCTAATGGGCTATTATGGTGAAGCAGGTGAACATCCTATTATTGAAATAGATTCAGTAAGTTATAGGAATAATCCTATATTTCAAGTAGCATTTCCTTGTAGAGAGGAACATTTGACTAATGGTCTTACAAGAGAAATGGAACTTTATAATTATTTAAAGAGTCAGGTTGATGTAGTAGATGTAAATGTAACTGAGGGTGGTGGATATAGATTTAATGCTTTTGTTTCCATCAAAAAGAAAAATGAAGGAGATGGAAAAAATGCTATTATATCTGCTTTAGCTAGTAATAAGGATTTAAAACAAGTAGTAGTAGTAGATGATGATGTAAACATCTTTGACCTGAGAGATATTGAGTGGGCTATTACTACCAGGGCACAAGGAAGTAAAGATTTTGTAATTATAGAAGGAGGATTAGGTTCTTCATTAGAGCCATCCCATGATTTAAGAGGAGTAACTGATAAAGTTGGTATAGATGGGACTAAACCTTTAGGAGAAATTGGGGAACGTTTTGAAAGGGCTATAATTCCTGGTTATGAAGACATAGATATAAAAAAATACTTTCCTAATATTAAATAAAGAAGGTGATATTAATGAGGAAAGCTCTAGGCTTTGTAGAGACTAGAAGTTTAGTTGGAGCACTGGAAGCAGCAGATACTATGAGTAAAACTGCAAATGTAAAAGTTCATGACTTTAAATTTGTAGGTTCTGGTGTAGTATCAGTAATTGTTTCTGGAGACGTAGCAGCAGTAAAGGCAGCAGTAGAAAATGGACGAGAAAGTGCAGAGAAAATTTCAGAAATAATATCAGCCAATGTAATACCAAGACCTCATGAAGAGGTAGATAAAATATTTTAAAGTAATGGTGGTGATGTAAAATGGCAAATCCATTGGCTAGAGTGGCTATGAACAATATAGCAAATAAAACAAGAAAAAATAATTTAGTTAAGACAGAAGGAAACATTACCACAAATGAAGAAAGTTTAATAAGAAATATTATAAGTGGAGAAACAGAAATAATAGAAGAAAACAACAAGCCAAAACTTGTAACCCTTGAAGAAGTTGCAGAAAAAATTAAAGGAAACCGTTAGTTAAGAGCGGAGGTGTATTATGAATAAAGCATTAGGCCTTATAGAGAGTATAGGTTTAGCTACAGCAGTTACTGCTTTAGATGCGGCTAGTAAGGCAGCAGATGTAACCCTTATAGGCTATGAGCAAGTTATAGGTGTAGGTGGAGTAGTGGGTATAACAGTTGAAATAGCCGGAGAAGTAGCTGCAGTAAGAGCAGCAGTAGATGCAGGACTAGAAGCAGGAAATAGAGTTGGGACTATTGTATCAAGTCATGTAATACCAAGACCTCATGATGAAATTGATAAGCTTATAGAAGAATCTGCAAAAAACTTATCTAAAAAAGAAGATAATGCAAAAGATGAAAAAGCCAAAAAGAAAAATACAAAAAAGAAAAATACCAATACTAAGAAAAATAAGAAGGAGGAATAAGAATGAGTCAAGCATTAGGTTTAGTGGAAACTAAAGGATTAGTAGGTTCTGTGGAGGCTGCTGATGCTATGGTTAAGGCAGCAAATGTAACTTTTATAGGTTATGAAAAAATAGGATTTGGATTAGTTACTGTAATGGTTAGAGGGGATGTAGGTGCTGTAAAGGCTGCAGTAGATGCAGGAGCAGAAGCAGCAAGGGCTGTAGGAGAACTTCACTCAGTACATGTAATACCAAGACCTCATTCAGAAGTAGAAAGAGTTATCCTAAAAGACTATGAGAAATAAATTTGGAGTGTTTTAAATGGATAGACAAGACTTAACTAAAAGTATTTTACAAAATGTCTCATCTACCTTGAAGCAAGGAAGTGAAACTATTTCTTCAATGGAAGGAAATATTTCTATGAAAGGTCATAAGGAAGACGTTTTAATACTTTTAACTGGCTCCGATTGGAGACTTAAGGAAAAGTTAGGTGAACTGAGTAAATTAAAAAAGCATGGGATTTCTATATATATTTGCTTATCTTTTGCAGCCGAAAAAATATTAAATTTAAATCAAATTAATAATATTTTAAATCCTGTAGAATTTTATAGGGAGGAAGATTTATTTGATTTAGATTCTATTGTTTCAAAGCACTCAAGGCTTATACTTCCTAATATTACTGTAAATACGCTTTCCAAAATTTCTTTGGGAATATTAGATACAGTAATACCTAATATAGTATGGGATTTTCTAGCTTTAGGAGAAACTGTATATATAGATTTTAATACAGTAAGAAAGCATAAAGGCATGGATATAAAGAATAAAGCGATGAAAAACACTATAGAAAACTATGTTGGAAAAGTGAAAAGTATGGGTGTTATAGATATTAGTGAGGAAAGTTACATTAGTCAAATAGTTAATGAGGATTTTAATAAAACTATTGATAAATCTTTAGGGAACAAAATAGAAGGAGAGAAAAAAGTGATTGTAGAAAAGGATATAGTAAAATTACAATCAAATAACACTCAGTTTTTAGTTCCTAAAAACTCAATTATCACTCCACTAGCTAAAGATAAGGCTAGAGAGTTAAATATTAAAATTATTAAAGAATAAAAAGGAGGGGCTTTAAATATGTATCTTGGAAAAGTAATAGGAACAGTAGTTGCAACAAGAAAAGATGAAAATCTTACAGGAAGTAAATTAATGATAACTCAGCCTCTCAGCATAGATTCAAAACCAATAGGAGAACCTTTAATTGCAGTAGATACAGTAGGTGCTGGTATAGGCGAATTAGTCATATTTGCCAAAGGCACTGCTGCTCGAATTGCAGCTAGAAAGATGGATTCTCCTATTGATGTATCCATAGTAGGTATAGTTGATGAGATAGATATTCACAAAGAACTTATTAAAGAATAATAGAAAGGGGGCTTATTGGTGGGTAATCCTTTAAATTATAAAAAAGCTATAGATTATAGAAAACTTATAGATGCCCTTATGAGTGGAAAAGAATTTGCTGATACAGTTTTATATCAAGGAGAAGTAATAAATGTACTTACAAAAGAAATATATACAGCAGATATTGCTATTAAAGATAAATACATTTTATTAGTAGGGGATTGTAGTGATTTAATAGGTCCTGATACTTTAGTTATTGATGTTAGAGGGAAATATTTGTCACCAGGCTTTATGGATTCTCATATGCATTTTGAAAGTAGTATGCTTACTATAACAGAATTTTCAAGGTTGTCTATTCCATCAGGTACTACAACACTAATAGCAGATCCTCATGAAATAGGAAATGCTTTAGGACCAGTTGGTATGAAGGCCATGGCTGATGAAATAGAAAATGTTCCTAATCATGTTTATTTAGTAGTTCCAGCATTGACTCCAGATTGTCCTGATTTGGAGACCGCTGGATATGATACAAATTCAAAGGATATGGAAGATTTATTAAATTATAAAAATATTATAGGTATTGGTGAGTTACAAGGCTTTAGTAATGTAAAGCATGTATATAAAAACACACCAGAAATTGTATCTGATTTAGTGGCATCTACTGTTTATGCTAAAACTAATGGTATGGTAGTAGATGGTAATGCACCAGAGCTATTTGGGAAAGAATTAGCTGCTCATATTATTTCTGCTGCAGGAGAAGCTTCCTGTCATGAAACTACGACTAAAGAAGAAGCTATGGAAAAACTAAGACAAGGTATATATATGTTTATGAGAGAAGGTTCTACTCAAAGAAATATGGGAGAATGTATTAGAGCTGTAACTGAAGAAGGTTTCGATTCAAGAAGATGCATATTAGCAACAGATGATATGGTGGCAGCTGACTTAGAAACATTAGGACATATGAATGAAATAGTAAAAAGAACTATTAAAGAAGGTGTAGACCCAGTAGAAGCAATTCAAATGGTAACTATTAATCCAGCTACATATTTTGGATTTAAAGACTTAGGAGTATTGGCACCAAGTAAATTGGCAGATATAGTAGTTATAGATGATTTAGAAGAAATGACTGTAGAAGGAGTATTTGTAGAAGGTAATCTTGTGGCTTCAAAAGGAGAACTATTAATAGATATACCAGAATATTCTTATCCGAATACAGTAAAGGAATCTGTAAAAATAGATCCTATAGAAGAAAAGGATTTAGAGATTTATGCTAACTCATATACTGCAAGGGTAAGGGCTCTTGAAGTAATACCAGATCAAAATCTAACAGGGACTTTAGAAGATACATTAAGAGTTTCTAATGGTCAAGTACTTCCAGATACTTCTAAAGATTTATTGCAAATTGGATGTATAGAAAGGTATGGAAGAACAGGTAATATTGGAAAAGCTTTTGTAAAAGGTTTTGGTTTAAGAGAAGGGGCTTTTGCAGAAAGTGTTGCTCATGATACTCATAATATAATGGTAGTTGGTACAAATATTAAGGATATGACTTTGGCAGTAAACAAAGTTATTGAAATAGGGGGAGGTCTGGCAATTGCCAATAGAGGAAGAATATTGTCAGAGCTAAGGTTGCCAGTAGGTGGGCTTATAACGGATGAATTAACAGGACATGAAGTAAGTGAAAAGATAAAGGAAATGGAAAGTATAGTAATAGATCAATTAGGGTGTAGAATACATGCGCCATTTATGCATTTATCTTTCTTATCTTTATCTACTAGTCCTGTATGGAAAATAACAGACAAAGGATTAATTGATGTTAACAATTTTAAAGTACTTTCTCCAGTAATTGAATAACTTTGTTTCATATAATTCAATTAAAAAAGGGGGATTTAAATGTCAAGTAAAACGGAAGTTGAACATGGGTTTTTAGAAAAAAGATTTGAGCTAGAAGAACATGGAACTGATGTTAAGACAGAAGTATTAGCAGGTATTACTACTTTTATGACTATGGCTTATATTTTAGCGGTAAATCCACTTATTCTTGCAGATGCAGGAATGGATGTTGGGGGAGTCTTTACTGCTACAGCCTTATCTGCTGTTATAGCTACATTAGTAATGGCTTTCTATGCCAATTATCCTTTTGGACTAGCTCCTGGCATGGGACTTAACGCTTTTTTTGCCTATACAGTAGTCTTAGGCATGGGATATTCTTGGCAATTTGCATTAACTGCAGTACTTATAGAAGGAATTATTTTTATAGTACTTTCCTTTTTTAAAGTTAGAGAGGCTATATTTGATTGTATACCAATAAATTTAAAACATGCAGTTTCAGTAGGTATTGGGTTGTTTATAGCGTTAATTGGACTATCTAATGTAGGTTTAGTAGTACAAGGGGAAGGGGTAATATTAGACTTAGGAAATCTTAAGTCGCCTGAAGTATTATTAGCCTTAATAGGTCTTATTATTATGGGAGTTTTACTAGCAAAGAAAGTCAAAGGTGCATTACTTATAGGTATACTTGCTACTACTATTATAGGAATACCCATGGGAGTTACTCAGCTTCCAGAGGCGGGAGGAATAATAAGTTTACCGCCATCTTTAAAACATGTAGCTTTCCAATTTGAGTGGGGACATATTTTTACTTTAGACATGGTTGTAGTTGTATTTACTTTCCTGTTTGTGGATATATTTGATACTATTGGGACATTGACAGGAGTTGCTTCAAAGGCAAATATGCTTGATGAAGAAGGGAAACTTCCTAGAGTAAGTGAGGCATTAATGTCAGATGCAGTAGGTACATTATCTGGTGCATGTTTAGGAACCAGTACTGTAACTACTTTTGTGGAAAGTGCTTCTGGTGTAGCAGAGGGAGGAAGAACAGGGCTTACTGCTTTAACTACAGCTGGTATGTTTGCAATATCTTTATTCTTTGCGCCATTATTCATTATGGTACCTAGCTCCGCTACTGCTCCAGCTTTAATATTAGTAGGTCTCTTTATGATGAGTCCTATTAAAGAAGTTGATCTAGATGATTTTACAGAGGCAATACCAGCATTTTTAACTATATTAATGATGCCAATGGCTTATAGTATAGCTGAAGGTATAGTATTTGGAATAGTATCTTATGTAATATTAAAGACATTAACAGGTAAATGGAAAGAAGTATCTCCAGTAACCTATATTTTAGCATTAATATTTATATTAAAAGAATTTTTATAAAACTTAAACCGCCTTCCCTAGGGAAGGCGGTATTTCTAAAGTATGGCCTAATAATAGACAGGAGGACTAGTTTATGGCTTTTAATAAGGTTTTTAAAGGAGAAACAGTTGATGAGGTACTAGATTTATTGGATAAATATAATGATAAGGGAGAAATAATTGCTGGAGGAACAGATATTGTTGTGGCTATGAGAAATGAGAAAAAGTCTCCTAATGTGCTTATAGATATTTCCAATATAGAAGAACTTTCTTATATAAAAGAAGATGAAGATTTTATTGAAATAGGGGGAGCAACTACTTTTACTCAAATAGTAGAAAGTCCAATATTTGAGAAAGGTCTAAAGGGATTTAAAAAGGCTTGTAGATCAGTAGGTTCCCCTCAAATAAGAAATAAAGGTACTATTGGAGGAAATATTATAAATGCTTCTGCTGCTGCCGATTCTATTCCACCTTTAATAGCCCTTAATAGTGTTATTACCTTAAGTAATAAAAAGGGTAGCAGGGAATTAAAATTAGAAGATTATTTTAAAAACTGGACTAAGGAAAAAATTAAAGATAATGAATTATTAACTAGTATAAGATTTAAGAGGCCTGAGGCCAATGAAGTACTTACTTTTGAAAAACTAGGTCTTAGAAAGGCCCTAGCAATATCCAGATTAAGTATTAGTATTTTTCTATCCTTAGGTGAAAATGAAACTATTAAAGATATAAGGATAGCCAGTGGAGCCTTAGGGAAATATCCTATAAAGGAAGTGGCTGTAGAAGAATATATAATAGGAAAGAAAATAAATGAATTTAAACCAGAGGATTCTACTCCAATACTTCAAGAAGAAATGTACAAAAGACTAGGTGGAAGGGCTTCTTTTCCTTATAAATCGGAGGCAGTAAAAGGACCTTATTTGAGAGCCTTAAAGGATGCCTTAAACTATTTTGATGAGGTGGTATTATGATAAATATAAACCTTAAAATAAATGACAAAGAATATAACTTAGATATTAAAGAGGAATTAAGACTATTAGATCTTCTAAGGGAAGAGTTAAAATTAACTGGAGTTAAAGAAGGTTGTGGAGAAGGAGAGTGTGGAGCTTGTACAGTTATTATGGATGGAGAGACTGTAAACTCTTGTATGGTTATGGCTTTTCAAGCTGATGGTAGTGAAATTTTAACTATTGAAGGCTTAGGTAATGAAGATAATCTTCACCCTATACAAAAAGCTTTCATAGAAGTAGGTGCAGTTCAATGTGGATACTGTACTCCTGGAATGATTTTGTCTGTGAAAAGTCTGTTGGATAAAAATCCTCATCCATCTAGAAATGAAATAAGAGAAGGAATTTCTGGAAACCTTTGCAGGTGTACAGGCTATAATAAAATAGTTGATGCTGCAGAATTGGCTATT
>DATGTQ010000275.1 GCA_035301805.1 Tissierellales bacterium | reverse complement strand
TTTGGATTGAAATTTTCTTCTATATAGGGCATTAGTTCTAATCTAATTTTATTTCTATTATATATAGGTTCTAAATTGGTTTTATCTAATCTAGTATCAATTTTATTTTCCCCTATATAAGCTTCTATTTCATCCCTATTTATTTCTAATAATGGTCTTATTATATTACCCCTTTTATAAGGTATACCTTTCAATCCATCAATACCTGTCCCCCTCATAAAACGCATAATCAATGTTTCTGCTTGATCGTTTTTATTATGAGCTACAGCTATCTTCCCTCTGCCATGCTTTTTTAATACCTTTTTAAAAAAATCATACCTTAACTTTCTACCCGCTTCCTCTCCAGTCATATTATGATCTTTTGCATATTCATACATATTAACCTTTATACTGTAGAAGGGGAAATTTAAATCCTTACAAATATTTCTTACAAATTCTTCATCTTTATTAGCAGCTTCCCCTCTTACTCCATGGTTAACATGGGCTACATAAATATTAAAAGGAATAACTTTCTTAATATCTAAAAGAATATATAGTAAGGCCATAGAATCTGGCCCCCCAGATACTCCAATAACTACTTGATCCCCTTCATCTATTAAATTATAATTTCTTATAGTTTCTAATACTTTTCCTTCCATAATATCACCTACATAGATTTTACATAAGAAAATAAATTACATTGTCCCAATATATTTCATATCATAATTGTTACAATAAATCAATTTTACTAGAAAACCTAAATTATATTCATTACTATTATACCTTAAAAATTGTCCTAAAGTCTCCCTTTTAAAGAAGACGTAGGACAGTTTTTCCAGTTTACCTCCCTTAATAATACTAATACCCTCTATTTATACCATATATTCATTATTTAAATGCTTGTCTCTTTAATATACTTTCCACATTTTTGTTACTAATACTGTCATATCATCCTTTATGGCACCATTACTTACCTCCTCTGATATTTGTAAAATACCATTAGCCATAGTTTCTGGATTCATTGTATCTATATTCATTATAACATCCTTCATCCATCTTTCCTTCTCTTCCGTCTGGGTATTTGCCTCTAATAAACCATCGGACATCATTATTAAAAAGTCCCCATCTTCTAAATAAGTCTCATATCCTTGGAAGTCTACATCCTTTAGTATTCCTACCGGTAGTGATTGGGAGCTTATAACTTCTACTCTATCTTTTTTCTTTATAAAAGTAGACGCTGCTCCTGTTTTTATGAGTTGCAATTTACCTGAGTATAAATCTAATAAAGAAATATCTAAGGTTGTGAAAATTTCATCATTGGACTTAAGCACTAACATAGAGTTTATAGTTTTTAGTATAATTTCCTCATTAAATCCCGCTTCTAAACACTTTTCCAATATAGAAATAGCAGCCGCACTTTCCTTGTTTGCCTTTAACCCTATGCCCATGCCATCACTTAATGCATTGAAGTACGTATTCTTCCTCTCCCCAACAGTATAACTATCCCCAGAAACAGATGCTTTAGATGCATTATTCTTTGCAATTTTTGTCACAGCACCATATCTATTAGCTTTAATTAATTTGTATCTTCCTTTATCCCCTCTATTCTTATTTATATTAAAATCACTTTTTAAAGGTATACCTATAGCTTTCGATGCTATATTTTTAACATTATCCAAACTATTTTCAGGCTTTGAGCTTCTGCCCACTTCTATATCTATTTCAAAATCACCTTTTGGAAACTCACTGACTCTTACATCTAAGACATTTACTTTTCCCTTCAATAATGAAAGATGAATAATTTCCTCTAAATCCTCGTTAAATATAGGTTCCCTAACTACTCTATCTGTTACATCGTCCACAATCTCTGATATCCCTTCTAATTGTTCAGATATAAGTTCCCTAGTTTCTAACATGGACTCTTTCCATTTATGTTCAACTCTAAAGACATCATAAAGTTTATATCCATTCTGTATTATGTCATTTTTCTTCACACATTTTTTATTAAAAAATTTTGGTAACTCTTCATCAGAAAAGTATTCTTTTTTATCTATTAATTCTATTAATTTAAACATAGAATGATAAGTTATATAGAAATCTTCTTCCCAACAAAATTTTTTCATAGCACATTCATTACACACACTATTTACTAACTTATCTACAAATCCATATAAGTCTAAAGAATCAACAGCTTTTTCTTCTTCTGTAGATTCTTTAAATATGGAACCTAACTCTTTGAAAATATCTGAAATATTCTCCAAATTTTCTAAAGCCATTTTCTCCTTCTTCTCTAAAGCATATTTTCTCTTTTCTATAATTGGTATTTCTTCAATCCCCTGTAACATTTCAGACTGTAAGAAATTTATAAATAAATAAAATAACCCAATTGCTAATCCTATTTCTCTGTATTTTAAAAAGCTTGTACTAAACCCATTAATATAGAAACTCATAATACTATTACCTAATAAAAATCCTGCTATTGAACCAGCCTTTCCTAAATCCCTAAAAACCCCTGATAACAACCCAGAAAGAGCATATATAGATAGAAGGAAAGGCATCTCAGGGCTTGAAATATAGGATATTAAGCCTATAGTAATGCCCATACCCCCACCCCAACTTGGCCCAACACTGTAACCAAAAGATAAGACTAATAAAATACTAATTACACTTTTTAGTGATATTCCCATTAAGCTAATATTTATACCGGACAGTGCCAATGCTAAAGTTGCAAAAGTACATAATATTGTTTCCCTAGTAGTATTTTCTTCTAAACTTATTCCTATAGGATAGCTATAGGAAAAAATATATGACAAAGTAAACACTACTAATCCTTCAAATAAAACTGTAAATAAATCATAGAAATAAAACTGCTTAGTAATTAATAGGGCCAAAATCCCTACAGCTGAGAAAGTACCTGATGAAATTAAAGACATATTTAATATAGATATTTTCTTTTCCTTTTTAAAATGATTATACACAATTATAATAAGTAAAATAGAAATAATATACCTTATTCCTTTAAATCCATGAAAACTTAATAAACCAAAAATTATTGATAATGGAATACCTATACTAATACCGTCCAATAAATGGGCCGATAAAAATCCTATTCCAAAGGGAGTTAAATTATCAATAATAGGGGCCCTAGCAATAAAAAAACTAATAATACATAAAAATAAGTCTTCCTTAGTAAAGTTCCCTATATCTACTGTCCTTTTCCTTTCATATGGAGCCGTTTCCATTTTCAACATTATAAATCACCTCTATTTATATTTTGTCTACATACTAACAAATAAAAAGTAAATTTTTTGTCAATACTAGGCACCTTTCAGAAAGAATTTTCAGACAATATAATGTGACTTTCCTTAGTATTTTACTATTTTTCCTTAAGGTAAAGTAGAAAGGGTTTAATATAAAGTTTGGCTAAGTATCAAGGTTCTAGCCTTTATATTTGAAAATAGATATTAAATGTCTTTTTTTGTTGTTTAAAATAATAAAAACCGGAATTAATTCCGGTTTTATAAGTCCATTATCATCTCACTTTATTTTTATTACCATACCCTTTTCTACTTTCCCTACTTTTCAATTGATCTTGTCTCTCACTACTCTCTTTCATAAAATTAGATAACTTATCTTCAAAGGATAAATACTTTTGTCTTTCATCTGTTTTTCCCCAATCTACTTCTACTGGGTTTGTAGTTTTAGGTTTAGCTTGTCTAATAGAAAGACTTATCTTTCCCTCCTTAGTAACAGAAAGAACTTTTACTTTAACCTTCTCATTTTTTTTAAGATAATCACTCACTTTCTCTACATAATCATCAGATATTTCAGAAATATGGACTAAACCAGTCTTCCCTTTAGCTAGTTGAACGAATGCTCCAAAATTAGTTATACCAGTAACAGTTCCCTCAACTACCTCTCCTACAATAACGGGCATATATAAAAAACTCCTCCTTATAATATAATTGTCCATATAAGTATATATCAGATAAACTTATATGTCAATTCTGTCTATGGCTTTCTCGTTTTAAAGAAAAGGTTCTTATTCTTATTTTGATCTACATAAATAATTTCCTTAGGCTTTACCATATTTAGTTCTTCCCTTGCTACTTTTTCAACAAATTCTAAACTATCACTATCTTTTATTTCTTTATCTAATTCTTTAACCTCTTTCTTTAACTTAACGATTTCTTCTTCTTTCATTATTTTTTCAGTTTTTAAGGCTCTTATAGTTTTTTGCTGGCTAACAAAAGTAATAACTACGTAAATAGAAAATAATATTAATATTAAATGTCTTAACCTTAAATTATTTTTCTTCTTTTTTTTCGCCATAAAACCACCACCTATAGTAAATATTCTACATTTTTTGAATAACCCCTTTATTTTTTCTTAGAAATTATAGAAATATATTTCTTAGTATCTTTTCCCATCTCTTTCAATACTTTATTAGTTTTTTTAACTTTCCTAGTAAAGGGTTTAGCAAGCTTTTTTATTTGATTCACAGGAATTGATAATATAGAAATTATCAACTGAAACAACTTTACTAATAAAGAATATACAATCTTACTAATTAGTTTAAAATACAGAAAAGCTCCTATAAATAAACCTACAAAAATATAACCTCTTAATTCCCCCCAGGTACTTTTTATTAGTACGGAAAAAACTATTATTGTAATAACTATCCAAAACAATACATCTTCAATAAGAGTAGCTATTTTTTTAGGTTTCAAAAAATATCTAAATACTTTGTATAAGTCATAAACAGTTCCAATTAATAGTCCACCATATATTGAAGTTAAAAAAATATAACTTTGAACCTTTAAAGAATTGTCCATAATCTTCGCCCCAAATTATTTAAACATTTTTTCAAATAATTTTCCCTTTGTACTTCCTTCTCTACCAGTATAGACTATTCCATTTACAGAACCATCTATTTTTACATTTCCATCATCTAAATTTAATTTATTTATATTTAATCCTTCACCTTTTACGGTTATTACACCCTTTATAGTTATAAGTATTATAGTATTATCATTATAACTTTCTACTTGTTCTACCCCAGTAACAGAGAGTTTTTTTCTATCTTCTAAAAATACATTTTGATTTTTGAAGGTTACCTTGTTATTTTCCATATATCTCCCTCCTCATCCACTCCTATATAAATATTATGAATAAAAAGGGGCTTTTATTACAAAAGTAATATCTTAAAGAACTTTATACATTTCTTCCGCCTTATTTTTAGGTATATTATCCCCTACCTTTAATACTTCTACCTTCATCTTATTTGTTCCAAATTCAACTTCAATAATATCTCCAACTTCAACTATACTTCCAGGCTTTACTTGCTTACTATTAATATATACTCGTCCTTGTTCACAGGCCGTTTTAGCTACACTACGTCTTTTAATAATTCTTGAATTTTTTAAAAATTTATCTATTCTCATAGTTCTCTCCTTTCAATTAACTTTATCTATAAGTAAAAAATCAGGTCTAAGACCTGATTTTTTACTTATTAACTGCTTCTTTAAGTGATTTCCCTGCTCTAAATACAGGTGCTTTTGAAGCTGGTATTTGAATAACTTCTTCTGGATTTCTTGGGTTTCTTCCTTCTCTTGCTTTTCTATGTCTTACTTCAAAAGTTCCAAAGCCTACAAGTTGTACTTTTTCTTCCTCTGATAATGCCTCTTGTACTACCTCCATAAACGCATTTAATGAACTTTCTGCATCCTTCTTTGTTAATCCACTATTTTCTGCTATACCAGCAATTAATTCTGCCTTATTCATAAAATATTCCTCCTCGTTTTAAAATATAAAATACTATGCCTTAGTTTTAAACATTTTATAAATTTTTATGTACCTTTGATTTATTCCAAAGTACATCCATCTCCTCTAAGGTCATTTCTTCTAATTTTTTTCCTATCTTTTCACTTTCGATTTCCATCTTTTCAAATCTCTTAATAAACTTATTTGTTGTTTTATTTAAAACTACTTCCGGATTTAAATTTAGAAATCTACAGACATTTACAACCGAAAACAACAAATCTCCTAGTTCCTCTTCAATCGCCCTAGCATCACCACCTTCAAATAATTCCAAAGCTTCCAACACCTCAAAATATTCTTCTTTTACCTTTTCTAATGCACCGGCAACATTATTCCAATCAAAACCTATATCACTTGCTCTTTCTTGCACTTTATAACTTTTCATAAGAGCAGGTAACTTTTGTATATCCTTTAATCTATCTGTGTAACTTTCAAGGTTTCTCGACTTAAATTTAGCGTGATTCCAATTATACACTACTTCATCAGATTTTTCTAGTTTTTTCACATTGAATACATGAGGATGTCGAAAAATTAATTTATCAGTTATTGCTGTTGTTATATCTATAAAATTAAAATATCCATCTTCTTTAGCCATTTGACTATAAAAAACTACTTGTAATAGCAGATCCCCTAATTCTTCAGCTAAACCATCTATATCCTCATTATCAACAGCATCTACTACCTCATAAGCCTCTTCAATAACATTTTCTCTTAAAGAGGTATAAGTTTGTCTAATATCCCAAGGACAGCCTTCAGCACTTCTCAATTTTTCCATAATATTTAATAAATCATTAATATCATATACCTTTTTTTGTTTTTTATCCACTTTAGGTACGTATACACTGGTTAAATCCCCTATTTCTTCTAGTCTGTCCAATTTGTATACAGGTATTCTTAACATTTTTTCTTTATCCTTCATACCACTACTGTCTATAAATATTATCTCATATTCATCTCCATAGACTTCAGAAATAGTCAATTTTACCTCTGAGGCTACCCTTTTATTATAAACCTGAGTTATGATATTATCTACATTTATATCCAATTCATTAGATTTTAAAACTAAAGCATCTAAAATTTTAAGACCGTTTATAGGATCTCTTTTTATCCCGGATATTATTGGATCTATAAAGCTCATTCCTGGTACAATCTCTATATCTATTTTCTCCCTTTCTGCTAATTTTATTAGTAATTCTACAGATTTCTCTGCAACTAAAGGGTTTCCTGGCGTGAAATAGTTGATACTATTATATATTTTAACCTGTTTTATTAAGTCTTTGGCAATAGAGTCATAAATCTGTTCAAAATCTTTACTATTTTCATAAATATAGTCATAGCTTCTATAAGCAATATTATTCTCTCTTAAATAATCTACTGTAGGATGTTTTTCTGTCCGCAGAAAATTTATCTTTCCACTATTTAATCTTTCTACAGCCTTTAAAGTTAGTAAATTTACATCTCCAGGACCTAGTCCTAGTACATAAATTTTCTTCATTTGTATCTGCCCCTTATCTATTTTACTTCATTAATCCTAT
>DATGTQ010000274.1 GCA_035301805.1 Tissierellales bacterium | reverse complement strand
CTTGTTCTTCTAATAGCTATAGGAACATTCAAAGGAAAGTTATAGAAAGTATTTTAAAAATATTGAAGAACCCTATTGACGGGGTTCTTTTTTTGTTATATACTTATATCAAGAAGTTAAAACAAATACAAATTTTATTGGGAGTTGAAGAAAATGAGAAAAACAGAACATAGATATCAAGTAGGAGAAATAGTGAATGAGACTCTGAAGATAGTAAGTCAGACAACTGTCCTTGTTGGAAAATATAAAAGAAAAGCATATGAAGTACAGAGTATGGTATATCCTGATGCACCTACATATATTGTACAGGAAAGGGGAATAGATGAAGGTAATGGTTGTGCCTATAAATCTGGTAATAGAGTATATGAAGGTAATTCATTATATGCTCTAGAATGGGCTAGACCTTATTTAGTAGATATAGAAGAAGCGAAAACATTAACACATAAATCAGGGAAAAAAATAAAAGTCAAGTGTACAAATCCTTCTTGTGAGAGTATAAAATATACGGTAGTTAATAAATTAGTTAATCGGGGATTTAGTTGTAAACATTGTAGCTCTAATATTAAATATCCTGAGAAATTTATGATGGCTTATCTAAAAGTAAAAGGAATAGAATACGAGTATCAGAAAGTATTTGAAGACTTTTTAAATAGAAGATTTGATTTCTATGTGGAGGGATTGGGTGTAATCGAAACTCACGGGGAGCAACATTACAACAAAGAAGGTAGAAATTCCATATGGAAAAATGCTCATGAAAAATCTGCCTTGTCTGATAAAGATAAAAGAGTATACTGTGAAAGAAAAGGTATTAATTTAATAGAATTAGATTGTAGAGAATCTGATTTTGATTTTATTTCTAGCAAAATTGATGACTCAATACTTCCAGATATAAAAAAGGTAGAAAAAAATAAAATAAAAGAAATAATTCAAAAAAATTCTTTCTATGATATTCCAGGGATGTTAAAATTATATAATAAAACAGAGTCTATCTATGATGTAGGAAAAAAGTATCAATTATCTCCAACTACAATTTCAAATATTTTTAAAAGAAGTGGTATTAACATACAAGAAATAAATAAAAAGTATACAGAAGAAGAAGTTATTAGTTTATACATTGAATTAAAATCGGCTGTGAAAGTATCTTCAATGTTATCAATAAGCTATAATACAGTATACCGTGTATTAGAAAAGAATAAAATCCAACCTGTAGGATTAATTTCTAGATATAATAGTAAAAAAGTTCTTTGTAAAACTAATAATAAAATATTTAATAGTCTTCAAGAGGCTAGGAAATGGTGTAATTTATCTTCTATATCAGGAATACAAAAAGTCTGTAAAGGAGAACGTAGGTCAGCAGGTAGACACCCTGACACAGGAGAAAAATTAACTTGGGAATATGTAGATTAAAATAACCATTTTAAACTGTTGACAACGAATAAACAGTATAGTATAATAGTATTATAAACAATTAAAAGAATCATTTTATAGGAGGAATTATAATGGATTATTATAGAGATAGGTTGCGTACAAAAGAAGAAGAGTTAAGAATTGCTAATGATTTAGTGGAATTTAAAAATGAATGTTTGCAAAGATTAAATAAAAAAATGGATAGACTAGAAAAGGAAAATGAAGAATTAAAACTTAAAGCTGAGAAATACTATGATTTATGGAAAGCTGAATTAATGGAACGTGACGATTACGAAGATTATTAAAACATAAATTTTATAGGAGGAATTATTATGAAAAAGAAATTTACAATTGAAGTTGAAATGGAAGAAAGATGGATTGATTATTTTATGTCAATGTTAAATAAAATGGAACACCTCGGTAATTTAGGAGCTTCCAGAGATGTTTCTATCTACTCAGATGGTGATGGAGATTTTCGACCTAAATTTAAAGCAGATGTAGATTGGGAAAAAGTAGAATCTGATATAGAAGACAACCATTATGATGCAGGTTAAAACATACATTTTATTGGAGGAGATATAATGAAGAATAATACTACAGAATTATTAAGTGTGATAGTGAAAGCTATGAGTAAAGAAGGTATTGAACTTACTAACGTTAAATTATATGAACAGGCAGTAGAACTTAACAACGAGGTCAAAGTGTGTATAACTAATGGTGGTTATCTTATTCACCGAGTAAATGAGGGCGGAGGAATTAGTTGTGTGCTTGAAAAGTCTATGATAAACAAAGTTTTAGAGTTGCTTAAAAAAGATGAGTGGTTGCCTGGAGATGATATTGAAGCATACGGGGAATGGTTTACTTTAGTAATGCAGGAAAGTAAATACT
>DATGTQ010000273.1 GCA_035301805.1 Tissierellales bacterium | reverse complement strand
TTTAATTTTCTAGGTTCTTTGCGGCTTTTTTGAGCCGACTTATAAAGTATAGCATTCTTTTTGAAGCTTGTCAACACTTTTTTAAAAATTCTTTTTAGAATTTCTTTAATCCCTAAATATTCGGTTTACTGAATATTTTTTGGGAACATTAATGAGTATACACTAAATATTACTAATAGTCAACAACTTTTTAAAACTTTTTATTATTTTTCTAAATAACTTCTGATAAGTTCCTATTATACTATATTTATTTAATATATTTATTTCTTAAAAACTTAAAAACTATAATATCTCCATAATCTTTTTAAGTTTTTTTAAATCGTCCATGTAAACTTTTTTTAGTTCCTGCCTATAAATAACCGCAGCTGGATGATACAAAGGACATAGTTTATACTCCTTATCTTTTATTTTTATATCAATATTTTTTCCATGTAAATCTCCTATTTTAGCTCTTTCATCGTATATACTTTTTAATGGAGCATTTCCAAGGGTTACTATTATTTCAGGCTCTAAAATACTTATTTCTTCTATTAAATAGCCGGTAAAATCTAATACTTCTTTCATAGTAGGTGTTCTATTTATTAACCCACCTGTTCTTTTACTTTTTTTAGTAGGCCTATACTTAACTACATTGGTTATGTATAAATCTTCTTTACCTAATTCTAATACTTCTAAAAATTCTTCTAAATATTTACCTGCTTGACCTACAAAAGGTTTTCCAAGTTTTTCTTCATTCTTACCAGGGGCCTCACCTATAAGAAGAATAGGACTATCTATTTTCCCATTACCTAAAACTATGGTTTTTTCATTGTAATCCATAGTTATTTCTTCGTTTAACCTTTTCAACTTTTCCTTTTTCAATGAAATCATCCCTTCTTTATATTATTTAGTTCCATATTCTTATGATGTATTTTTTTAAAATCTTTCCATACTTCCTTTTTTTTACTTTCATCTCTTAAAAGAGCTGCCGGATGATAAGTGCCCATAATATAATACTTCCCTTTTTTAATCCATTGTCCTCTATCTCTAGAGATTCTAAAATTTGAATCTATAATATTAGTTGCAGCTATTCGGCCTAAGCAAATTAATATACTAGGATTTATTATTTTCACTTGCCATCTTAAATATTCTATACAAACCTTACTTTCCCCCTCTAAAGGATCTCTATTTTTCGGTGGCCTACATTTAACTATATTTGCAATATAAACATCCTTCTTCTCTAAATATATTGACTTTAAAATTTTATCAAATAACTGTCCTGCCCTTCCAACAAAAGGTCTTCCTGATCTATCTTCATAAAATCCTGGTCCTTCACCTATGAACATAATATTTGCCTCTTTATTACCTTCACCAAATACAACATTAGTTCTGGTTTTAGCTAATGGACATGCCCTACATGTACTAACTATAGACTCTAATTCATCTAAGGTATACATATTAACCCCTCCAAGTTAATTAGGATTTTATTTTCTCTAATTCTACATACTATATTATACCAAAATAATAACTCTGCAATTGCAGAGTTATTATTAAAAGTTTAATTATTTTTTATAGGTTTCATTGTTGGAAATAATATTACATCTCTTATACTTGATTGATTTGTAAGAAGCATTATCATTCTATCTATGCCTATTCCTAGTCCTCCTGTTGGAGGCAATCCCACTTCTAATGCATTTATAAAGTCTTCATCCATCATATGGGCTTCATCGTCACCTTGTTCTCTTTGCCTTACTTGCGCTAAGAATCTTTCTTTTTGATCTATCGGATCATTTAACTCACTAAAAGCATTAGCCAATTCCCATGTATTTGCAAATGCTTCAAATCTATTGGTCTTCCTTGGATCTTCAGGATTTCTCTTAGCTAATGGTGAAACTTCTACTGGATGCCCAATAATAAATGTAGGTTGAATTAAATGTTCTTCACAAAATTCCTCAAACATTTCATTTATAACATGGCCTCTCTTCATTTCTTTATCAATTTCTAATCCTTTTTCTTTTCCAACTTTTCTAGCTTCTTCGTCTGTATTTATAGTACTAAAATCTACTCCTGTATACGCCTTTATTGCCTCTTCCATATCTAGCCTTCTCCATGGTGGTGTTAAATCTATTTCTGTTCCTTGATAGTTTATAACCATGGAACCTAAAGTTTCTTTCGCAACAGTAGATATAAGTTCTTCTGTAAGCTCCATCATTTCTTCATAACTAACATAAGCTTGATATAGTTCAATATTTGTAAACTCGGGATTATGCTTATAGCTCATACCTTCATTTCTAAACATTCTGCCCATTTCATAAACCTTTTCAAATCCACCAACTATCAACCTTTTTAAATACAATTCATTTGCTATCCTTAAGTACATGTCTAAATCTAAAGTATTATGGTGAGTTATAAAAGGTTTAGCATTTGCTCCTCCAGCAATGTTACTGAGAATTGGAGTGTCAACCTCTATAAATCCTCTATTATCTAAGAAGCTTCTAACAGCTTTAATTATATTTGATCTGAGAATAAATGTTTTTTTGACCTCTGGGTTTACTATTAAATCTACATATCTTTGTCTATATCTTAAATCAGGATCTTTCAAACCATGGAACTTTTCTGGTAAAATTTGTAGTGACTTTGTTAAAAGAGCAATTTCCTTTGCCCTAACAGAAATTTCTCCTGCCTTTGTCCTGAACACCTCACCTTTAACGCCAATAATATCTCCTAAATCATAATCTTTAAGCTCATTGTAAGCTTCCTTACCTAATGAGTTCATTTGAGCAAAAATTTGTATTTTACCTTCTCCATCCTGTATGTCAATAAAACTTATTTTCCCATGACCCCTTCTAGACATCATTCTTCCCGCTATAGATACGGCCTTTTCTTCTAATTCTTCAAAATTCTCTTTAATAGTAGCACTATTATGAGTATGTTCATACTTTTCTATTAAAAAGGGATCTTCCCCTCTTTCTTTTAAATCCTCTAGCTTTTCTCTCTTTAAAACCAGCATTTCATTAGTCTTTTCTTCTGTTTCTGGCATTGTATTCCTCCTTCTATCTAGTTATGGCCAAAATTTGGTATTTTATTAATCCATCTGGCACATGCACTTCTACAGTATCACCTATTTCCCCCTCTAGCAAGGCACTTCCAACAGGAGATTCATTAGAAATCTTACCTTCATAAGGATCTGCTTCTGCAGAGCCAACTATAGTGTATTCCATTTCTTCATCATATTCTAAATCTTTTACCATTACTCTTGAACCAACACTGACTTTATCTGTAGATATATCATTTTCATCAATAATTTGTGCATTTCTAAGGATTTTTTCTAATTTTGCAATTCTTTCTTCAAGTTGAGCCTGTTCATTTTTTGCTTGATCATATTCTGCGTTTTCACTTATATCTCCAAAGGCAAGGGCCTGTTTAATTCTTTCAGCTACCTCTCTTCTCTTAACAGTTTTCAATCCTTCCAATTCTTTGTCTATTTTGTCTCGCCCTTCTACGGTTAAGAACATATCTCTTTCAACCATATACCTTCTCTCCTTTTTTATATATTGAAGGTGATTTCACCTTTTCATTCTCATATTAAAACATATTAAAAATACATTAACTTGATACTTTCCATTCAAAACATTATAAAATAGCATTAAGCTATTGTCAAGTACTTACAATTTCTTTTGCAGAATATTTCTGACCATTTACAGAGAAGCCTTTAAAATCTTCTTCGCTTAAACGGGTATTTAGTTCATATAATCTCGAAGGTATCTCTTTCTCTAATTCAAACACATCCTCATTCTGTAAAAATAAATTAGTATTTGAAAAAATAAAATCATTTATTACTACAGTTTTTTTGTTTTTCAAATGTATATCTTTCAAGATTTTATTATGATTACTAAAGTCAAAGATAATACTTTCAGGTTTTAATATATCCACATTTAGCGAAACATTATTATTTAGATTAATAATAATATAGTAGTTTGCTAGAGTTTTGTCAATATCTTTTGTAAAGTATATTGACAACCCTGTTTCTAATAGTATCTCTTCTTTTACTTTTTCTAAATTCTTAGTTTCCTCTACAAATATAGTTAAAAACCTTATTCTTTTAGATAGTTCCTTTATTAAAGGCTTTATAGATTCTGCCTTACTGGTTATTAGAAGAACTTCAAAATTAATAGATTCTTCTCCTATATCTAAAAATATTTCTTTTAATGCCCGTGGCATGAATTCTATTAGCACTTTTTCTCCATTAATTACTTTTAATCCTGTTCTTTTTTCTATAACTTTTATATTATTATTATCTAAATACCTCATATCTTCAAATACTATACTATGAGTTTTTTCTTCCTTATATTTATTCACCCCTTCTACTATAGAATCAATATATAAATCTTCAGGTACCCTTTCAAAAGTTAAAAAAATTCCAATTACTTTACCGATGATAGTTTCTTCCTCATTCTTTAAAAAAGTTAAAAACTTTGGTTTAATTTTAGGTATAAACTTTTTGGGAATATATTTTAATAAACCTTTGCTATAAATTTTAATATATTGTTGGGAACTTACAATATACAAAAATTCAATTTCTATAACCTCCTTATACTAAATTTAAATGGATATTTGTATTATATGTCCCTTATGTTTTAGGTATTCCTAAAATACCTATAAAGTACATTCTCCATTTCTTTTCTACTTTCTATTTTATTTATTTCATTTTTAAATGAAGCTGAGTTCTCCATTCCTTTTACATACCATGCTATATGCTTTCTCATTTCTTTTACCCCTATCTTCTCACCTTTAATACAAGAAATTAAATCTAAATGTTTTATAATCATATTTAACTTCTCTTCCTTGGTAGGGTAGGACACAGTTTCTCCTTTTAAAAGATCAATTGATTCTTTAAAAATCCATGGATTCCCTCTTGAACCTCTGCCTATAGCTATACCATCACAACCTGTATATTTAAATATATTATATACATCTTCTGAAGTAAACAAATCCCCATTCCCTATTACTGGTATATTAACATGATCCTTTACTTCTTTTATAATTTCCCAATCTGCATCTCCAGTATAAAACATTTCTCTAGTCCTTCCATGTATAGTAATAGCACTTACTCCTTCTGCTTCTAATATTTTTGATATTTCTAAAGCATTTATACTGGAAGAATCCCAACCTGTTCTAATTTTTACTGTTACAGGCTTTGTTGAAACTTTTACTATTTCTTTTACTATTTTCTTTACTAAAGATGGACTTTTTAAAAGGGCACTTCCATCACCATTTTTAACTATCTTAGGTGCTGGACATCCCATATTAATATCTAAAATATCTATATCTTCTCTTGGATTAACATACTTCTCAACAACCTTAGACATTATTAACGGTTCTGAACCAAATATTTGTAAAGCTACTGGTCTTTCCCTTAAATTTATTTTTGTTAAGCTTTGGGTTTTCTCATCATTATAGTACAGACCTTTTCCACTAACCATTTCTGTAACTACTAATCCAGCTCCCATTTCCCTACATAATATTCGAAAGGCTCCATCTGTAATCCCTGCCATTGGTGCTAAAAAGATAGGATTGTCTATTTCTACATTTCCTATTTTCAAAAAATCACCTCATCTTTAATGTTACTAAAATAAGTAGCCAAAAGGCTACTTATTTATTTCTTTCATATATTATTCTTAACCCTTCTAAGGTTAATAAATTATCTATTTTATTTATATATCGACTTTCACTAGCAATAAGCTTAGAAAATCCACCAGTTCCAATTACTGTGTCCACTCTTCCATCTTCTTCTAACTCATCAATCATTCTTTCTATTATATAGTCTACTAGTCCTATATAGCCATAAACAAGTCCAGATTGAATACTATTTATAGTATTTTTACCTATAACAGACTCTGGTTTTGCTATTTCAACTTTAGGAAGTTTAGCTGTTCTAGTAAATAAAGCTTCACTAGAAATTTTTATACCTGGAGCTATAGTCCCTCCTAAATAATCTCCTTTTTTCGATATAGCACAAAAAGTAATTGCAGTACCAAAGTCTACTACTATAACAGGCCCACCATATTTTTCATAGGCTGCTACAGCATTTACAATTCTATCTGCTCCTACTTCTTTTGGATTATCATATTTAATATTCATTCCAGTTTTAACTCCTGGTCCTACAACTAATGGATTACATTTAAAGTATTTAATTGCCATAGCTTCTAATGTATACATTAAAGTAGGAACTACTGACGATATTATTACATCGTCTACATCCCGAGAACAAAGTCCGTGATATTTAAATATTTGTTCAAATAGCAACCCATATTCATCTGAAGTTTTATTTTTATTTGTAGCTATTCGCCAATCATCAAATAATTGTCCATCTTTATAAAGACCAAATACTACGTTTGTATTTCCTACATCAATTACTAATAGCACCTTTACACCATCCTATCGTTTATCTTCTTTTATTTAGTCCTGCAACTACACTGGTTACAATTATTATAGCTACTATCATTTCAGGAATTCCATTAGTTATACCTATACCTAATATAACCTTATTAGCGGTATTTGAATCTAACTCCATTGCCTCTACAAATTGTTGTCCATATAGTAGATATATAGATAATAGCACTCCTACAGTATTAGTCAAAGTTCCTAAGGCTGCTGAAACTGCAACCTCAGCTGCTTTTTCCCTTATCCCCTTATAAATATACAATCCTGCGAATAAATTTACGACAATTAATACTCCATTAACTATTAACATACCAATATTAGATTTATTCAATATACCAGCTACCAAAACCTTAACTAAATAAGCCGTAATACCACCCCATATTGCATATATTATTATTGATGAAGTTTTCTTACCTAATGTTTTGAATAATTTGTACACATAGTAGGAAACTATACCAATAAGAACTCTTGGCAATATTGACACTAAAGGATTTAAGAACACAAAAGAAATAGGTGTAGGATTAGTTAGTGCTTGAAACATACTAAATAAACCAAATATTAATCCTACTAACCCACCTACTAAGGGACCTTCCATAATAGCCCCAATAATTACTGGAATATGCATTATAGTTGCTTTTGTTAATCCTACTGGAATAAAGCCTAAAGGAGTCAATCCTAAAATAGCTGAAATCCCTCCAAGAATTCCTGTTATTACTAGCTTTCTCAATGTAAATCTTTTTTTACATGTCATCATATATATACCTCCGTTCTAGTTCCTTATATTGGGATACTAGTCGTTGTTTAAACAAATAAAAACAATTATCACTCCTGTCTAGCTCCTTATAGGATGCTAGCTATTATTATATTAACATATATAATAACGGAAGAGGAATAAATTTTCCTCTACCGTCTATTATTATCCACCGAAAAACATTAATAAAAGTCCTGCTGCTACAGCAGACCCTATTACACCTGCTACATTTGGTCCCATTGCATGCATAAGCAAGAAGTTACTTGGATTTTCTTCTTGGCCTACTTTTTGTACTACTCTTGCCGCCATTGGCACTGCTGATACCCCTGCTGCACCTATCATAGGATTAACCTTTCCTCCTGAAGTTTTATACATTATTCGTCCAAATAACACTCCTGCTGCTGTCCCTAGGGAGAATGCTATTAATCCTAATACTATAATTTTTATTGTATCTGGTGATAAAAATGCTTGGGCACTAGCTGTTGCTCCTACTGTTACCCCTAAAAATATAGTTACTATATTTATTAATTCATTTTCTGCTGTCTGAGTTAGTCTACTGACTACTCCTGATTCCCTAAATAAATTCCCTAACATTAACATTCCTATTAAAGGTGCTGCTGATGGTAATAATAAAACTACAAATACTGTTACTAATATAGGAAATATTATTTTTTCTTTTTTAGATACTGTTCTTAATTGTTCCATTTTTATTTTT
>DATGTQ010000272.1 GCA_035301805.1 Tissierellales bacterium | reverse complement strand
TTCGAACTGAAGAAATTGAAGAGCTTCATTATTATTTACAGAAGGATATAGAAAAATTATCACGGGGTATACCAGCAACTGACAAAAAATCAGCAGAATATTTAAAAAAACTGCAAACTAATACTAAAAGGTTGATAAATTATATAAATGAGATTCAAGGGCTAATTAAGGCAGATTTTCCAAACACAAACAATAAAGAGTTCTCTAAAAAATTGAAGAAATTGCAAAAGTCTCATTTAGATAGTTTGACAAGTAGCTGGGGAAGATTAAGGTATTTTGATACAAATCTTAAGAAGATATTAGAGGAATCAAAAGGTTTGGCTTTAGATTCAGCTAAATTTAAAGGAGATCCAATAAATTTAGCAACAGGTAATTTTAGTTATGAAAAAGCTGATATAGAAATAAAAGGAACCTATCCATTAGAATTTAGGAGAACATATAATGCCATAGATGACTATAAAGGAGTATTAGGAAATCAATGGGTTCATAACTTTGAAGTTTCTTTAATTGAAGAAGATGATGTAATTAAAGTTATGAAAGAAGATGGAAAAGTAGATACTTATACAAAAGAAGAAGGCAAAATATATAAATGTATAATAGTTCCGGGACAAAGACTAATTAAAACTGAAGATGAGAAATATAGGCTATATTTAGAAAATCAAACTGTATATAACTTTAATGAAGCCGGAAGATTAGAAAACATTGTAGATGAACAAGGAAATAAAACTACATTAAAATATAATGAAGAGAATCAATTAAAAGAAATAAGGACCCTTTCTGGGTATTTTAGACTTTATTATAATTCTAAAAGTTTACTAGGACGAATAAATGACTCCTCCGGTAGGAGAATATCATTTTATTATGAAGAAGATAATTTAAAAAGAGTAGTACTTCCTAATAAAACAGAATTTAAATACAAATATGATGATATCAATAGATTAACAGTAGTTACAAGTCCTAGAAATATTGATTTAATTAGAAATGAATACGATGATCTATCAAGAGCTACAAAACAGATATTCCCTGATGGAGGAATATTAAGTCTAAAACATCTAGATGATAAAAATCAAATAGAACTAACAGAACAAAATGGAAATAAAATAATATATGAAAGAGACAATAAATTTAGAAATACTAAAGTAATATATGAAGATGGAGAAGAAATATCTAATTTCAATGATTCAAATAAAAGAACTTCTTTTATAGATAAAAAAGGTAATAAAACAGAATATGAATACGATAGTAATGGTAATTTAACTAAAGTAATTAATCCATTAGAAGAAGTAATGGATTTTAAATATGATAAGTATAATAGACCGGTAAAATTAATTTCTCCAAATAAAGATGAAATAAAAATAGAATATGACGGAAAGGGCAACTTATTAAACATAGTAAATCCATTAGATAATGAAACTAAATGGGAATATGATGAGAAAAATAGAATCAACAAATATATACAAGCAGATGGTTCTGTAATAGAATTAAAATATGATGATAGAGATAATATCAGAGAAATGACCCTTCCCAATGGAGGAACTATAAAATATGAATATGATGATTTAAATCAAGTAATAAAGACTGTAGATCCTAATGGTTCAGAAATGAAATATGAATACAATGTAATGGGAAATATAGTCAAAGTAATAAATCCAGATGGAAATACTAGAGAGTATAAATATAATGAAATTGAAAAAGTAGTAGAAATAATAGATTTCGATGGAACAGTACTAAAGACTGATTATAATGAATTAGGAAAAACATCTAAAGTAATAGACCAAGAAGAAAACATAGTAGAATATGAATATGATTTAATGTGGAATATATCCAAAGTAAAAGAACCAACTGGAGCAGAAACTATTTACACCTATAATAAATTAAATCATTTAGTAAGTGTAAAAAATGCTCTAGGTCATGAAACTAGATTTGAATATGACCCCAATGGAAATAGGACTAAAGTGATTTCACCTAAAAAAGAAATAACAGAAATAGAATATGATGAATTAGATAGAGTAAAAAAGATAATAGAAGCTGATGAAGAAACTATAGAATACAAATATGATAGTGAAGACAATATAATAGAAATTATAGACCAAGAGGGAAATAATACTAAATTTAACTATGATAAAATAGGTCAACTAATAGAAAAAATAGATGCTTTAGGAAATAGTACTAAATTTAGTTATACTCCCCTAGGAGATATAAAAACTATAACTAATGCTTTAGGAGATATAATAGAATATGAATACTATAAAGGTGGATTAATAAAAAGTGTAAAATTACCAGAAGGAGAAAAAGAAGAGTATAAATATGATTTAAATGGTAATTTAATAGAAAAAAGAATGGGAGAGGACTTAATTGTAAAATATGGCTATGATGAATTAAATCAAATAATATCCATAACAAACTCAAAAGAAGGGGTTAGGGAATTTACATATAACCCAGTAGGTTTAGTAACAGAGCTAAAAGATGAATTAGGTAATATTACAAAATATGAATATTCACCAACAGGTAATTTAACAAAAGTAATAGATGCCCTAGGTAATGAGACAAAATATGATTACGATGAAATAGGGAATCTAACAAGAATAGAGCAGAATGGGAAAATAGATAAAGATTTAGAAGAAGCAGAAAATATCAATAGAAAAAATAATATATCAGTAGTAACGAAATATGAATATGACTTACTTGGAAATATAGAAAAAATAATAGATGGAGAAGGCAATATAAAGACCTTAAGATATAACGAAAATAACCAATTAGAAGATATAATAGATGAAGAAGGATATTTAACAAAAAGAGAATATAATCCATTAGGCCAAGTAGAAAAGATAAAATATGAAGATGGACGAGAAGTAAAACTTAAATATAATTCCTTAAGACAATTAACTGAAATAGAAGATTGGTTAGGAAAGACAGAAATAGTTCTTGATAAATTAGGAAGAACTAAAAGTATAACTACTCCAGATAATAAAAAGGTAGGATATGAATGGAATGAAATAGGAGAAAGAACTAAAATAATATATCCTGAAGGGAAAAAAGTAGACTATATCTATGACGCTTCACAAAAGCTTAAAACCATAAGAACAGAAACTAGTGAATATAATTATGAATATGACAATATAGGGAGGGTTACAAAAAGACTATTCCCAAATAATATAGTAGGAGAATACAGCTATAACAACATAGGAAGTATAGAAAGACTAATATATTATAGGGATAATGAAATTATAGAAGACCATGAATACGACTATGACCAATTAGGTAACTTAACAGAAATAAAAAGAGAAAGAAAAGGCTCCCAAGGAATAGAAGAAATAAGCTATAAATACGACCCATTAAATAGACTATCAGAAGTCCTAGAAGGAGATAATTTAGTAAGAAAATATAGCTATGATGGTCTAGGAAATAGAATAGAAAAGTATGACAATGGTGAAACAACAAGATATCATTATAATAACCTAAGCCAATTAATAAAAGAAGAACTTCCAGAAGAAATAAGAACCTATGAATATGACAAAAGAGGGAATAGAATAAAAGAATTTAAAAATGACGATTTAATAAAAACCTTTAAATTTAATGCACAAAATATGATGGAAGAAGTAATAAATAAAAATAAAGGAACAGCCATATATAGATATAACGGACTTGATAAAAGAGTAGGACAAACTTTAAAAAGAAATAACAAACCAGAAGAAAAAATAAGCTATACCCTAGACCTTATAAAACCATTTAAAAATATATTAGAACGAGATATAAATGGAGAAAAAGAAGAATACCTCTGGGATAGAAATGTTATAGGAACTATGGAAGATGATATCTATTTAATAGATAGAAAAGGAAGTATCATAAGAAGTATAGAAAAAGATATGGAAGAAATATTTAGCTATGATGAATTCGGTATAGAAGAAGACTTAAGAA
>DATGTQ010000271.1 GCA_035301805.1 Tissierellales bacterium | reverse complement strand
ATGGATTAATCAGAATTAGATATTCCAATCTTATCAATCTTAATTCTTATTATCTAATGCAGAGTGTACCTCTTGAATCATTTTCAAATGCTTTTGTAGACTTAATCAATTAAATCTACAGTAGAATATATGGCAAAAAATTTAATATTAGATACCAATGCACCTACGAATCCAAGAGAAACCTCATTTGAAGACATGAAGAATATATTAGAATCTGTATATCATGGAAGACCTATTGCTTTCTAAAAAATAATTTTCTCCTTAAAAACACCCTATATATAAATATTAGGGTGTTTTTAAATATTCTCAATGATTTTATCTTTTATGCCCTTTGTCGTACCTTACTAAAGTATAAGCCCATTAATAAAAAGGCTATAGCGAATAGTAATTGCATAAAAATCTCATATCTTATATCTGAAAAAGAATTAACTGTCATTTCATTTACCCTTACAAAATAATAAGTTGGGAAAAATTTTGCTATTCTAAGAACATTCTCTCCTAAAAACTGTTGCGGTACCATTACTCCTGATATAAATGAAGTTCCTAAGGATATAACTGTAGACATTCCATTTATAATAAACTTATTATCTGTAATATTATTAGTTAGAAATGTAAGACATAGGATTGAAAATGAAAAAACAACTGTATTAATTAAATATTTTCCAAAGTTAATTTCCCTAATATATTTTCCTTTTAAAATAATACTTCCTAATATAAATATTAGGGTAATTATAGCTGCAACTGTTAACTGTCCTAAATATATTTCCATATTGATCTTTAAGAATTTTTTTGAAGATATTCTACTTCTATGCTCTATATTAGTATCTGTAAAATCCTTCATTACTAGGCCCATTACTGAAATATAAAGAGCCACTAATATATAAGCAGTAAAATTATAATAGAATTTAAACCATTCATCAGCACTATAACTTCTCATTTGACTATTACTTCCTATTAGTTTTACCCTAGCCTTTTCCTTTAACGCTAGGTTTACATCCTCTAAATGAAAATTTCCGTCTTCATAAGTTGCATTAGCAAAAGTAATAAATTTATTAATCTGATTTTGAATTTGCATAGACTGGACTTTTCTATCATCTTTATAAATTTCAATGGACTTTTCCCTATTAATTACTCTCTCATCAAAATCCTCAGGAATTATAATTACAGCATCTGCTATTTCCAAAAAAATCTGTTCCTTTATATAATCTTCATCTAACTTAGTATTAACTATATTATTCTTTTCCGTTAAATAATCCTTTAAGCCCTTTGACAGCTCACTATTACTATTATCAATTATCCCTATATCTACCTTGGTCTCTGTAAAAAGACCTTCTTTTTCCATAGCGTTGGAGCCATTTATCATTGCTATAATTAAAAACACGAGAGTATAAGATAAAATAACCCCTTTATTTTTTAATGCTATCTTAATAAAGTATTTATATACTGTCATAGTTTCTCCTCCTTAAAAATACATAAGATGAGAAAATTAATATTATACAATAAGCTAACAAGATAAGAATTCCTTCACCTACGTTTTCAGTGTTATCTAAAAGATTTACCCTATATAGATTATTGGTTATTACAGAAATTGGATTTATTCTACCTAAAATAGGAGCATTTTTATCAATCATAATTTTGATCCAGGGCCCCATCATACCTGAGAAAAAAGATAAAATTAGCGTAACGGCTATACCTATTAAAGTTTTTTCACCCTGATTTCTCTTGTTAGAGGCACCTATAAATATGCCAAGGGCAACTCCGAATAAATTCCCTAAAACTATAAAAATTGTACTATATTTTATTTCCTTAAATAGATTAAGCTTTAGAACATATTTCATAAATATAAGCAATACGCCATTTGAAAATAGGTTTAATAATAGTGAGTCTATAACTCCTGCCAATAAAAATTCATCTTTTTTTAATGGAGTAATATTAATCCTAGCACCTATATTAGATAAATTAGCTTGGATTAAATTGACTGTCTCAATTCCAGCATAAATTCCATAAGTTGAAACCATAGCAATTAGTGAATAAAAAATAGTAATTACAGAGTTTGCTTCCTGATTTCTATCTAATATATTATCTATTGAAAAATCATAGTTTTCAATTGGTCTATTTAATTTTTCCATTTGTTTTATTTGTTCTACTACTTCCTTTATAACAGTTTGATTTATTCCAGACTTCTTTACGAATATATTCAAATCATTATCTACAAAACCATGAATTTCTTCATTATCTAACTTTTCTGTTATTTCATCTTGGGAAATTTCATGAACATTTATAAAATCTATACTTTCTAATATATATCCAATAGAACTGTCAGCCCCTATTCCTACACTTATATCTTCTAATTCTATATCCATAAGTCCACTAAAGGCTATATAGAAAAAGACTGCCATAATCAACGGGTATATTAAACTCCAAAATGTAAACCCAAAATCTCTAACCAAATTTTTCCCTTGATATATACAATTTCTAAATATCCCTTTCATATTAGTCTCTAAGCTCCTTTCCTGTTAACTCTAGGAATACATCATTTAGTGAAGGTAATTGGCTATGAAGCTTTGTATAAGTTAGATTATTTTCCTTTATAAATTCTAAAAGATTAGATAAATTATTAAGGCCATTTTCAAACTTTATAACATAATTTTCATCATCCTTTTCTATATCTATTACATGAGGTATATCTTTTATTTTATTAACTATTTCATCTTCAATATTTAAAAATCCAACCACCATCTTCTCTGATGTAGTTATCATAGATTTTAATTCTTCCTTTGTTCCTGATACTAAACTTTTTCCTTTATCCATAATAATAATTCTTTTACAAAGCATTTCTGCTTCTTCTAAATAATGAGTTGTATATATAATTGTGCTACCCTTTTTATTTAACTC
>DATGTQ010000270.1 GCA_035301805.1 Tissierellales bacterium | reverse complement strand
TATTAATCCTAGAACCTTATCTATTTTAATTTTTCTGCAACAAAATCTGTATCTAAGAAAAATGCTTGTCTTTTATCTTTGTCTTCTATGTCTTCAAATCCTAATTGATAAACCGTTGGATTAGTATTAGATTTTACTGTTAGTAGTTTATGTTTTGAATCATAAGAACAAATATATCTAGTATAAGTAGTGTGATTATACCTTTTATTTCTAACAAATCCATTTGGCATAGTCATTGCAGCCATTATATTATAAGAATATGAAAGTGCTTCTTTATAACTATTGGGTTTAACATTCATTCTAGTTAGATAAAAAGCTTTAATAAATCTAGAACTAGGATCATATCCTCCAGGCAAATCTTTAGCAGAGTTAAATTCTTCAAGATTATCTAAATCTATAAGCTTATTCAGTCTTCTAACATGGGATTTAAATCCTGGTGAATTAGTTATTACATCATATGGATTTTCATAATATATTAATTCCCCTTTTTTAGGTTCAATAACAATGCATCTTTTAGTAGAATCAGCAAACATAAAATGAAAATCTGGTGATAGTACATTTTCTTCCCTATAATCTTTAGTAGATATATGAATATTTGGTAAGTCTTCAATTAATTCCTCTACAGATTTATAGTTTGTAAGGGCATAGGTAAAGTAATCCAAACTTGAAATATTAATTTTTTCTGTTTTCACCTGATTAGCATAAAGATTAAACCCTGAAAAAGCATTGGTAATCCCTATTAACCCATATTCATTTACACCATCTTTCAATGGATCTTTATTTTCAAAACATATCCCTAATGCCTCATATTTTGAATACAATGGCTTGCCCATTAAATCATTACAAAAATTATAATTTTTCGGTAAATAGATTACATTATAGTTTAAAGGAAATTCATAATCCATTGTCCTCCCCATTACACAACCATCTTCATAATTTATTTTTATACCTGTACACATACTATCCCTCTTTTTACCATAATATATGTTTTTTAATTATATCAATAGATACTAAAATCTATATACTAAATGACTATTTGTATCTAATTCCCTCACATAGTCAATCTTTTGTTATTAATACTGATTATATCATATTACCTATATATTATTAGAATATACTGCAATTCATCCCCACTTATAGAGGATAAAAGAATTTTTGCAAAAAATTAAAGTGGGATTTCATATTATAACTGGGGTACAATAAACCTAAAGGCGTTAAAAATCATTATTGCTCTGTTTATCCTATGATTTATTTGAATATTAATATTCCATATTTCACTAGGTTAATCATATGAACATTATTTTGTTTAGACCTTAAATATGTTATTATTGATTATGTCTTAAAGAGAATGCAATACAGATTTTTAGGAGTGATATATTGAATATAAATGACAATTCAAGTTATTATCGTAATAAAACTATTAGATTAACAATACCTGTATTTTTCGAACTACTTATAAGTAGTCTTTTTGGAATGGTAGATATGATGATGGTAGGTAATAGCGGTCCAATTAATATCACTACACCATCAATTGCTGCAGTTGGTATAACAAATCAAGTGATGTTTATAGGCATAGCTATGGCTCAGGCTATGAGTGCTGGTGGTACTGCAATGATATCTAGATATTGTGGAGCCAACAAAGAGGAAAGAGTGCCAAATGTAGTTAAACATCTAATTGTCCTAATGATAATTGTACTTATTATTCCCTTTGTAGCAATTAATCAATTAATCCCCGAACGTATAATGGGGTTTATTGGCGCAAAGCAAGATACTATTAATATAGGACTTAATTATTTTAGAATTATTATATTAGGTTTTATCTTTCAATCCTTTAATCTCTCTATATTCGCATCTATGAGAGGTGCAGGTGATACTAGAACTCCAATGCTAATAAATATATGTATTAACTTATTAAATGTAATTGGCAACTATGTCTTAATTTTTGGTAAGTTTGGACTACCAGCCCTTGGAGTTACTGGTGCAGGAATATCTACTTCACTGTCCCATGTAATAGCATCTATTGTATTATTCATAATATTATTAAATAAATCTCATATAGTTAGATTAGATATTTCTAAAGGGTTTAAGTTTAATAAACCTATTATACAAAACCTTATTAAAGTAGGGGGACCAGCGGCTTTGGAACAAGTGGGATTTAGAGTAGGGGTTATATTGTTTATAAGAATAGTATCTGGCCTTGGAACTGTAGTATATGCTACTCATCAAATTGCTTCAAATATCATAAGCCTTTCTTTTGCACCTGGTCAAGCTTTTGGTATAGCTGCATCTACTTTAGTAGGTAATTCCCTTGGCCAAGAAAGAACGGACAAAGCCGATAGATTTATTAAAGAAACTAATAGATTAGCTCTAATATCTTCCATTTTTTTTGGATTGATATTTTACTTCTTTGGTCCAAAACTTACAGCCCTATATACAGATGATCCAGCGATTATTGAACAATCTATTGGTGTTATGAAGATAATAGCACTAATTCAACCCTTCCAAGCATCAGCATTTGCCATTTCCGGTGGCTTAAGAGGTGCTGGAGATACTGTATCAACTTTAATCGTTACTATGACAGGTGTGGTAGTCATTAGATTGGTGGTAGCATATATACTTATTAATATAGTAGGAATGGGGTTAATTGGAGCATGGATTGCCATGTTGTTCGATCAAATAACTAGATGGGTAGGTATAGTTGTTAGATATAGAACTGATAAATGGAAGTATATTAAATTACAATAAATATTTTAAAGGCAGGTAAAAAGAAAGACTAAAGAGGAAAAATAAAAATATATGAATTAGCTAATAAAATAAATTAATAAACAAAACACTTTAATTGCAACAAATGCAACTAAAGTGTTGATTTATCTTTTTTATTTTAAGCTAATATTCCTCCGTCAATTACATATTGAGCTCCTGTTATAAATGATGCGTCATCTGATGCTAAAAACAATACAAGTTTCGCAACTTCCTCTAATGTTGCGTATCTTCCCATTGGTATTGCATTAAGCCATTCTTGTTTTATTGATTCTGGATCTTCAGGATCTAGACCCGATTCTATAGATTCCATCATTCTTCCTTCTATATTAGTAGGATTAATAGAATTTACTCTAATATTATCCTTTGCAACTTCTAAAGCTGCAGTTTTTGTAAGTCCAACAACTGCATGTTTTGATGCTACATATGGAGCCAGCCCTGGTGATCCTGCTAAACCTGCATCTGATGATGTGTTTATAATACTACCAGATCCTTGTTTTTGCATTACAGGGATTACATATTTTAGTCCCATAAACGCACCAATTACGTTAATGTCTATAACTTTCCTAACATCATTCATGTCTTGTTCTATTATTGATGAAATTTTCCCTTCAGTTCCAGCGTTATTAAAGAATACGTCAATTCTTCCATATTCTTCAACTGTTTTCTCTACATAGTTTTTAACTTCTTCTTCTTTAGTTACATCTGCTCTAATCGTTAGGACATCTCCCAAACTTTCTTTTACTTTTGCTAACTTTTCATCATTAGTTCCCACGATAGCAACCTTTGCACCTTCTTTTAAAAATAATTCAGCTGCAGTTTTTCCAATATCTCCTGATCCACCTGTAATTAAAACTACCTTGTCTTCAAACCTCTTAATCATTAAAATCCTCCTATTACTAGTATTTTTAGCCTTCTATATGATATAGATTCCGTTTAAAATAATTATAAATAATTTTACATCTTATTATAATTACTTACCCATCTTACTTATTCTTATTTATTGTATTTAATAGATTAAATCTTAATGCTACTATTTTAATACTTTCATAAAACAAAAAAGTCTTGGTTCCTCTGTTTCCAAAGGTTCTAAGACTTTTGTTTACTACTCCAGCCGTTGGTCGCTACAAATATCGCCAACCATGATAGGGATAACACAATCATCTTTTACTAAACAAGTTATTCCAGTTACTATTCTTTGTAACATTAAAGGAGCAGGTATAACAAACATAGCATCTCCCATATATCTAGCAAAGGATGAACTAGAGTTTTCATTTAGTTTTTTTATAAATGGGAAACCTTATTGGATATAGTATTATACATTCTTTCAGCATCCAACTTCTTAAAATTATTCTATCTTAAATCCTCATTATCCTTATCAATATATTTTTAGGTTCTATACCTAATAAATTTGTTTTATTGTACTTCCTTTATATACTCCCATGTCTCTCCATTATCCTCGGATTGATACAATGCCTTGATCCCACCTTTATAATCTCCGTCTTGTCCCTGACCTACTAATAAATATAGCTTTCCATCTTCTACAAAGGGCTTTTCAGGAAAATCAAATGGATTATATGTTTCAGTTTCATTCAAACGAACTTCAACCTTTGGAAAATATACTTTTTCAAAAGAAAGCCCTCCATCTTCGGTTCTATATAGTTCTGCAAAAGAACCTCCACTGTAGGACAGTCCTATAAACCCTAGGTTTTTATTGATATATGTAATCCCACTAGACACTCCAGTATTATTTAAAAAAGGATCTGAATTTATAGTTTCCCAAGTATATCCCCCATCTTGTGTTTGAAGTAAGGCATAAAATCGACTACCTAAGGCTGCATCTACTACAGATAGTTGATATCCTAGATTTTCATCTAAAAAGAAGGTTTCTTCTCCCTCATTATAACTATAACCTATATCCCATTGATTATTGAGTTGTTCATCATCTTTTCCTGCAAGCACTCTGTGCTTATTATGAATAAAGCGTATAGGTGTTATGCTCTCCTCTCTGTGTGGTACATAAACAGATACGGTATAACCTACTATTTCATCCTTTGGAGGATCCAGTTGTTTTGTCTCTCCATTTTCATCAATATAAACGATTCCTTCGCTATTATAACCCCAGTTGCAAAAACCTGTATATAAGATCTCGTATTGTTCTTCACTCCATCCACTAACTGTTTCTTCAAGTAAAATCCATTCTACAAGATCCATTAGGGGTTGTAATTTCTTTTCCTCATTATAATTGGCATCTACATAACCGTTTAGATAGATGGTCACATCTTCTCCTTTATTTCTATCATAAGTTATAAGGAAGCTTTGAGTTTCACCCTCCTGATCCTTTCCATATAAAAAGGTATCTAAAGATATAATCTGACCACCCTTATTAAATTTTAATCGAAAGTCAGTGGAAACATATAATTCTTCTGGTAAGGTTATCTCTTTTTGTATATCCTCAAAAAGACCCTCCAAGCTATCATGGTAAATATTATCATGAACAAACTCTATTTTACGTTTAATTTTTAGTTCATGGATAAACCATGATAATTTACCTTGATAGTTAATAGCACTTTGGTATACCTTTGTGCCCGTAACTAAGGTAGTTGACAATAAAATAATTAATGCTACAAAATACCATGCTTTACTTATTCTCAATTTATTGGTCTCTAGGTAATTCTTTTCACTCAAGTTCTTTCTCTCTTTTTTGCTTCTATAAAAACACCATAAGAACCAAACTATCAAAAGAATAATACCCCCTAAAATAATGGGAATTTTTCTTTTCAGTCCTCCATATTGAAAAAGAGAATATAAATAAAAACAAATTACACTATAGATAACTAATACCAACGGATTTAAAACTATAGATCGAAACATATAATTCTTCTTTTTATCCAACAGAATTTCCTCCTAATTATTTCTTAAATCTCTGCTTTTTATCTATATAGCTTTAATCATAATTAATCATAGATCCCATTCATCCCATAATTTTAGAAATACCTCTAGCTTAGTAAAAACAACACCTTTATAAAAAGCAAAAGTTTTGTTATACTCCTTGTAATGACCTCGTCTACAATTTTAACTTGGAGATATTTATGTTTACTTTTTCCACACTGTTCTAATTCAAAGTAAAGTTGCTGTCCAATTATTTTCCTATGGAATGCTTTTTAACACTCATGCAGTGTATATCTCCATTCAGGTAAATCTTATAATACCTCTTAAACAATTTCAACTTTTTCTTGAAATTCCCTGCTTTGGAAATGATAAATTTATCCTGCATGAATATATGATCCAAGTAAAAACCATAGTGGTTTATCTTCCCACTATGGTTTTTACTTAGATTTTATCACTTCATCTAGTTTATTTGTATCTATAACTGATAATTGTATACAAACATTTCTTTCATTTTTAGCTTCTAGACATAGGTTTATTCTTCTTAGTCATTTTATATAAATCTTACTTGCAAATTCAGCTTTATAAAATCTTTACCGCCTTCCTGATATAGCTCGCCGAACTCATGCCTTGAAGTTGATGCAGTTTCGTATTTTGTGTTATTCAATAGATAATCTTCAAAATAGTTTCTGTTATATATATGATAGGCTACAACTCTGCCTTGTTTAGTTACTATTATATAACCGCCTGTCGCTTCATCTATTCCGTCCCAAATTGTAGCAGGTCTCATTCCTAATGCGACTGCTGATAAAAACTTTTTAAACTTATACCCATATGCATGGACATTTCCAAAATTCATAGGGTTTTCTTCTTCCAGTTTTTTAACCATTGAAGCACAGTCATTTATTCCGTCTCTATAAAAATGAAGTAAAGTTTCGGCAATTATTTTATCCATATTGCTGTCTATTAGTACAAGATTATTTTTAAAGGTTCGATTTTGCATATCATAATATTTGAACTTGCCACCTTCTTCTATAATTTTTTTTATACGTCCCTTAACATCAGTATGATTTTTGCCCCTAGAAACTCTGTAAATCTTATTTGCTTCTTTTACAAGATCGTCATAATCATGTTCTATTTTAAAAATGAAGTTAGTAGTTTTCCCTGCATTTAATAGAGTAGGGGTTGAACCTAACTCTGATTTTATACTAAATCCTACCGCTGGACTATAGCCTGTATTTATATCTATTATTTTCATTGTAATATCAGTCTTATCCAATGACGGAGCTGAAATCTTATAGCAGTCTATCTCATTCATAAACTTTTCAGTTTTTTCTATTTCGAAAGCTCTTTTATGTTCATCAGATTTTAAAGTCTCTAATAAATAGTCTGCTTCTTTATTAAATTCAGCCGTTGATATCTCTTTAATTTTATTACCGTCTAGATATATCTCAACAGGATCTCCTGTCTTATATTTATTAAGCTTATCCTCAGTTTCTTCTCTGATTATTTCTATAATAGGAAAGTATATATCTTCTAATTTATTAAGATTTTCATCAGCCGCATATATTTTACCTTCAGCCAGCAATCTGAATAAGACATATATTTCGGACCATTCTCCTTTATTCCCTCTAATCATATGACTTCTCCTTCAAGAAAATTTAATTGTTCAGTACTAGGTTTTTCTATTTCTAAGACTTCTCCTTCAAGGCTCCTTTTTATATTCTTCGCTATGGCACTAATAACAGGGATTGTAACAGTGTTACCGAATTGATTGTAAAGGTGTGTATCTGCTACTACAAATTTAAAATCATCAGTGAATCCTTGCAATCTTGCCCATTCTCTCGGAGTCATTCTTCTAATATACTGTCTGTTTATTTCACCTTTTATATGGGTTACTGGTGTAAAATCTGTAAGTCTTTCATCAATTATAAGATTTCTTTCTCTTCCCATACCTCCACACACTATAGCACCTGCTATATCATCAAGGTCTCTAATTTGATAACCAAAACCGTTTCCTCTTTTTGCATGTCTTTCTTTATGTCTTTTTAATGAAGCTAAGTAAACATCCGATATATAATATTTAGGCGAAACTTCTTCCTCTTCAATGATATTATTTATAGAAACTTCCGTTTCACATCCTTTAGGGAATACAAAATACTCAGGTGCTATATCTTCTCTGAAAGCTACAATATAAATTCTTTCACGGTTTTGAGGTACTCCAAAATCCTTGCTATTTAATACTTCATCATAAACTACATAATCCAGATCTTGTAGTATTCTTTTTATAGTTCTGTATGTTTTTCCTCTGTCATGTCTCACTAAATTCTTTACATTTTCAGCAAAAACCACTTTAGGTTTATGGTATTGCACTATTCTTGCAACATCAAAGAAAAGTGTGCCTCTGGCATCCTCAAAACCTTTTTGCTGTCCCGCTAACGAAAATGCTTGACAAGGAAATCCTGCAAGCAAAATATCATGCTCAGGAATAGATTCTTCTTTTATCTTTGTAATATCACCGTTAATTTCAAATTCATCATCAAAATTAGCTTCATATGTTTCTTGGGCTTTTTTATCCCATTCACTAACAAACACAGTTTCTATGTCATCTTTAAAAGCATCTTCAAATCCTAATCTTATTCCGCCTATACCCGCAAATAAATCTACAGACTTATACATTTATTCGTCCCCCCTATAAGAAACAATATCACCGATATCACAATCCAATACTTGACAGATTCTTCCCAGCACATCAAGACTTACAGGTTGATTTTTCCCAAGTCTTGCCATTGTTGCCGATGATATTTTTGTCTTATTTCTTAAATCTTCTTTCATCATTTCTTTATCAATGAGTATCTTCCATAATTTATTGTACGAAAATTTCATATAATCTCCAATCTTTATAAATATGAATATTTGCTTTACTAGCATGAATAAATTATATCAAATTTCAGCTTTTTTATCAATCGAATCAGCACAAAAAAGAACTAACATTCTTTTTTTAAAATTTATGGTAACTTCAGCAATATCCCTTTGATTTAACCCAATTTCCTCCATCAACGAGCATTATCCAATATAAATTTCTAACAAATTGAGTTGGATTCTGGAATTGAGACTCACTTCCTACGCTTACTACTTAACCTTAAATATTTATCAAAAAATAAATGCTCCCTCTATATTTAAATTAGCACAGAGGGAGTTGTAATTGTAACCTATTAATTAAAAACTCCCTAAATTGGGATTTTATAAAAAATTGACTCTTAATAAATGACCATTTTATCAACTTCTTAATTTCTCATTGCCTAATATATAGGGTTTTAAAAAGTAGTTACAAATCAGGTTACATTTTCATCTGCTTAGGTATTTGTTTTTCGTGATAAGTTTTCACAGGGATAGATCTTCCTCCTAATGTAATTCTTATAGTTCTATCCGTTCTAACTATTTTTCAGTTAGGAAAGTAATTTTCCATTGTGGATACTAAACTTGCGTTATCAGTGATATTTATATCACCATCTTCGTTTCTATCATATATTTTTCCATTACATCTGTGGACTCGTGAACTCTCGGGGGACAAAAATGTATAAAATTATCTTATTATCTATTTCTATCTCATCTATGGTTAAGTAAAAAGTAGGGCTTATTTAATGTCCCCCGTTCCGATTTAAGAAAGCACATACTGAATCAAATACATCCTTATTTAATTTATTTCTACTTTCTTTAAATTCAATATTCAATCCTTCACCAGAATTAATCATTTCTAAAATATGGTTTATCTTCATCATTTTCAACTTCCTATCTACTTTTTTATTTTCATCTAGAAACCTCCAATTATATTATATACTATTTGTTTGTTTAGTATATAACTGATATTTAATAAATCTGAAATTATAAATATGCTTATGTAGCTTTATTTTAATAATTTTTAAATTAAAAAAGTCTTGGTTCCTCTGTTTCCAAAGGTTCCAAGACTTTTGTTTCTTACTCCCAACCTAGGTTGCGGGCTTATACCTTCCTTTGGTCGGTATAAGCCTCGCCAACCCTGACAGGGGTAGTACCATCAATTTCGTTTGTTCGCTTTGCTTACATGAAATTGGGTACTACTCCCACTCAATTGTTCCAGGTGGTTTATTAGTTATATCATAAACTACTCTATTTACCTGTTCAATTTCTCTAGTAATTCTATTGGAAACCCTTTCTAATACATCTAAAGGTATTCTTGCCCATTCTGCAGTCATACCATCAATACTATGCACTGACCTTAAAGCTACGGTATAATTATAAGTCCTTTTTCCTTTGGTCATTCCTACACTTCTTATATCGGGAAGAAGGGCAAAGTATTGCCATATCTTTTTATCAAGGCCAGCATTTTTGATTTCTTCCCTGAATATATAATCCGCTTCTCTTACGACTTCTAATTTTTCTTCTGTAACTTCTCCTAATACTCTAACACCTAAACCTGGCCCTGGAAATGGCTGTCGATTTACTGCTTGTTCTGGAATATCTAAAATAGTTCCGACTTTTCGAACTTCATCTTTAAACAATTGTCTTAAAGGTTCTATAAGTTCAAAGTTTACATCTTCAGGTAATCCCCCAACATTATGATGGCTTTTTACAACTGTATGTTCGTCACCACCACTTTCAATAACATCTGGGTATATAGTACCTTGTACTAAAAAATCTATGTCTGTTAATTTCTTTTGTTCTTCTTCAAAAACTCTTATAAATTCTTCTCCAATTACTTTTCTTTTTTGTTCAGGCTCAATAACTCCTTTAAGTTCGTTTAAAAATCTATCTTTAGCATCAACAGTTATTATATTCATATCAAACCTATCTTTAAAAAAGCTTTCAACTTCACTAACCTCATTTTTTCTAAGGAGTCCGTTGTCAACAAATACACAAACTAAATTATCACCTATGGCTTCATGAACTAATACTGCTGCTACAGTAGAATCTACTCCTCCTGATAATCCACATAATGCTTTCCCATTTCCCACTTTTTCTTTAATATCTTTAATAGTATTATCTACAAAGTCCTTCATATCCCAATAGGGTTTACATTCACATACTTTAAATAAAAAGTTTTCAACAATCCTCTTATTATTTTCATTATATTCACTTTCAGGATAGGTTTGAATACCATATTCTTTCGTTAATATTTGGTTTTTACACCCCATCCCTATTGTTGGCAAATCTAATTTAGGTATGTTTTTATCAATCCTTGCCACCTTCTCATCTTCTGCATCTCCTGTTAAAATAATACCTTGGGGATCTTTTTCTTTAATTTTCTCTATGGAAGTATTATAGGGTAATATTTCACAATATACTTTAGATTCTCTAATAATTCTACCTACAACCCTTCCGCATTTTCCACCAAAATCAAGTATTAATATCAATATATCGCCTCCTTAACTACCTTCTGCTGTAGTTTGGTGATTCTTTAGTTATGTGTATGTCATGTGGATGATTTTCTATAAGTCCGGCATTTGTGATTTTTACTAATTTAGCTTTTTCTTGTAATTGTTTTATATTTTCAGCGCCTACATAACCCATACCAGATCTTAAACCTCCAACTAGTTGATAGGCAACATCTCCTAAAGGTCCTTTATATTCTACTCTTCCTTCAACGCCTTCTGGTACAAGCTTTTTAGTATTTTCTTGGAAATATCTATCTTTACTACCTTCACCCATTGCAGCTAAAGAACCCATACCTCTATAAACTTTAAATCTCCTACCTTCGTATAATTCTTCTTCTCCTGGACTTTCGCTAGTGCCAGCAAAAAGTGAGCCTATCATTACTACATTAGCTCCTACGGCTAAAGCCTTAGTTATATCTCCTGAATATTTTATACCCCCATCAGCAATAATTGGAACACTATATTTCTTGGCTACTTTAGCACAATTCATAATAGCAGTAATTTGAGGTACACCAATTCCTGTTATTACCCTTGTAGTACAAATAGAACCAGGTCCTATACCAACTTTTACAGCATCTGCTCCAGCTTTTATTAAATCTTCAGTAGCTTCTCCAGTAGCCACATTTCCTGCTATAACTTGTAAATCTGGATATTCTAACTTTATCCGTTTAACTGCATCAATTACTCCCATTGAATGTCCATGAGCTGTATCTAATACTATTAGATCAACTTTTGCCTCTACTAAAGCTTCTACTCTATCCATCATATCATTGGTAACACCTACTGCCGCTCCAGCAAGTAATCTTCCCGATTCATCTTTTGCAGAATTTGGGTGTTTAATTGATTTTTCTATATCCTTAATAGTTATAAGTCCTGCCAATTTATAATTTTCGTCTACTAAAGGAAGTTTTTCTATTTTATGTTGCTTTAGAATTTCTAAAGCTTCATCCATAGAAATATTTCCACTTGCAGTAACTAAATTTTCTTTAGTCATTACATCATTAATCTTTTTAGAAGTATCCGTTTCAAAGCGTATATCTCTATTAGTAATAATACCTAATAATTTTCTGTCTTCATCAGTAATAGGTACACCAGAAATATGATATCTTTCCATAACCTCTAATGCATCAGAAACATTATGATCAGGGGATAAATAAAATGGATCCGTAATAATTCCATGCTCCGATCTTTTTACTCTATCCACTTCTAAAGCCTGTTCCTTTATAGACATATTTTTATGAATAATACCAATTCCGCCTTCTCTTGCTATTGCAATAGCCATTCTAGCTTCTGTAACTGTATCCATACCTGCACTCATTATAGGTATGTTTAATTTAATTTTCTTTGTTAAATTAGTATTTATCTTGGCATCCCTAGGTAAAACCTTAGATTTACCAGGCACTAAAAGTACATCATCAAATGTTAACCCTTCTCCAACAATCTCCATACGAAAATCCTCCTTTATCAATATTATAAATAGTATAGCATAATTACTTTTAAACCTTCCCTTAATAGTATACTAATATTCTTTTAAAGGTAACAAATATTAGATAAAATGTCAAGAAAAAAACTTTCCTTTTCTACAAAGGAAAGTTTTAATTATTATTTTTTAAACCACCTTTAATAAAATCTACCAAATTATTAGCAGCAGCTCCGTATTCATCTAGATTATCAGTATTAACAATCCGTTGTAAATTATAGAATAAATAATTTACTATTTGTTTTACAAATTTCTTAGGTAAATCTTCTCTTATTTCACCTCTGGCATAGCCCTCTTCAATTAATTCCCCTACATAATCTATACTTTCAAAGTCATACTTTTTAGTTAAACCATCTAAATAACCGCTTCTATCAATAAAATATTTTTCCATTATTTGATTCTGAGACTCTGTTCCAAATTCTTTAATAAAGCTTTGAGAGAATTTATTAATTTGAGGGTTTTTACTGGCAAACTCCATTCCTAATTTTATTGTTAATTTTAATTTGGTAAATATATCCTCATTGACATCTATACTATCCATCCTTCTAGAGAGAAATTTAAATTTTTCTTCCACAAGTATATCCATTAAATACATATATAAGTCTTCTTTGTTTTCATAATGATAGTAAAAAGTTCCCTTACTTATACCTGCTTCTTTTAATATATTGTTAAGAGAGGCATTTTCATAACCCTTTTCTCCAAACTCCAGTAGAGCTGCATTTATTAGGTCATTTCTTTTTTCAAAGGTTTTTCCTTTGTTTTCTTTCAATATTACCACCCCAAAATCATTTTATCACATATCTATACTTTTACTCTTTTTTTAAAAAGTTTATAGGATAGAAGGTTCAGTATTACTAGATAAGTAAGACCTATAAAATAATATTGATTATATGTTAGATAAAGTATTTCTTCTCCCCTAATTATGCTACTTATAGCCTTAGTCACCCAAAACCCCGGTGCAAAGGCAAAAAATAATTCCTTTTTATCTACGAAAAATAAAGCTATAATAGGAAATACTATTAAAGTCCCTAACCCCTTCATTACGGCAAAACCTTCAATTTTATTGCTAGATAAAGAATTAATTAATAATCCATACATAGGCGCTTCCAAAGATGCTAAAAAAGCAATGGTTAATATTTTTTTTATATGCAAATTTCCAATATTAGAAAACCAAATTACAAATACAGTAGTAATATAGGTTAAAACCAAAACCATAATAAATCTAAAGGATAAAAACTGATTAATACTTAAGGGTGTAACTTTTACAGATGTAAGTATATTATCTTCTCTGTCTTCAAGGATGGAAAAAGCAATTAATGCTCCAAAAGAAATAGGAACCATTGAAGTCAATATGACTATTATTAAATCTGCATATAAATCTATACTGAAACCATTTTTGTCTGCTAACCAAGGAACAAAATATCTTCCTATAATCCCAAATAAAATTGGATATACAGCCATAAATCCCATCATAGAATCTCTACTCCATTTTTTAAATTCACTTTTTACAAAGCTACTATACATAATTAATCACCACTTTCCTTTATAGCAAAATCATCAAATTTTTTCCATACTATATAGAACAATACGATAGATGCAATTATTAAATACATAAGAGAAAGCCAAATTTTCCAAGTCTCCATTCCTCCACTGGTACTTTGTAAAAGTATAGAGGAAGATTTAGTAGGTATTATAAAAAGAATCTTACTAATTATTTCATTATTTATTAATCCTATTTGTTCTAATAAAACTGGTATTGCAAATATAAAAGTATATTTCAACATTCCCATTAACATTTCAGTGAAATCTTTTGTATTATAAGTTAATATAAAACCAATTAATGAATGAAAAAATGCTGTCAGTATTACTCCACCTACTAATCCAAAAAAGTTCAATCTTACTTCTTTAAAAACTTTAGCATAAACATAAATTAGTATTAATGTAATAACATTAGAACTAATATTAGCAAAGACCTTAGCTAGTATATATTCAGTCTTATTTATAGGTGAAACCAATAAAGTTTTCATAGTTCCTTCCTGTTTTTCATAAAACATAGTGGCACCGACTAATAACATAGACATAGAAGTAGCATCAATAAATATTAATGATGGTACCATATTAGTTATATCGTCTATATCCGTAAAATACAATACTCCTATCCATAAAAGCGCAACAAATATTCCAGCTACCAATATATTATACTTTTTCATTCTTTGTAGTTCACCAGATAACAAAGTTGTAAAGTTATTCATTTGTATTCACCCCTGTTACCTTTATGAATATATCGTCTAAGGTCATCTCTTTACTATGAATAGTCAATATATCTTTAGTTTTTATAATATTCATAAAGTCCTTATCTGTTTTCAAGTTATCTAAATCAAAATATTCTTTCTTAACTATATTTTCTTCTCTATATTCTACTTCTACTTTTCTCTCACCATATTTCAGTTTTAAATTCTTCGGACTATCTATTTCTGCTATTTTACCATTAGCCATAAAGGCCACCCTATCACATAGTTCATCTACATCATTCATTAAATGGGTAGTTAGTAATACTGTTCCTCCATTTTGTTTATATTCTTTAATAATTTCTTTTAATATTCTTGAATTCCTCGGATCCAATCCATTAGTAGGTTCATCTAAGAATAAAATCTTAGGATTATTTAACATTGCCCTTACAAAATTTAACCTAACTTTCATACCCTTAGAATACTCTTCTACATTCTTATCCTTATCTTCATATAATCCAATTCTTTTCATTAAACTACCTGTATCAATATTTGAACTATAAAGTTTTTTAAAAAAGTTAATATTTTCTTCAGCAGTCAATTTTGAAAAATGTACAGGCATTTCAAAGCCTACACCCACTTCTTCATAATAGGATTTTTTATAGCTTTTTAAATCTTTCCCTTTGTATAAAATCTCTCCATCATAATTATCTAATAGTTTTATAAGAATTTTTTGTGTAGTACTTTTCCCTACACCACTAGGCCCTAATAACCCAAATATTTCCCCATCTTTAATATTAAAAGATATTCCTTTAATAGTTTCCTCTTTGTTTTTAGGATACTTAAATCTTAAATCTTTAATTTCATACATTAAGAATCACCTCTTTATTCTTAGACCACTTGGTCTAGACTGATAGGTCTATTGTAATATAATTAATAAATCTTGTCAATAAAAAAAGAGAATGATTTAACATTCTCTTTTATTAAAAATATAGTTTTAATTTTATCTATTTAGTTGATTTTAATTTAGCTATTTCATTCCAATTATATATGGTTGTTGCTTCTATTGCATTTAAAGCCATTTCCATAGTCTTAAAATCTCCAACTAACATATTAACGTCATGTTTCATACTCTCCTGTTTAGCTTTAATAACATCTACTTTATGCTCCAAGGCCCTTATTAATTGTCCATGCTCCTTCAATGTAGATTTTACAATAGATAGATCTTCTTTTA
>DATGTQ010000269.1 GCA_035301805.1 Tissierellales bacterium | reverse complement strand
TGAAAAACTCTTAAATAGAAATTCAATGAATACAGGAAGTATGATGAAAGAACTTTCTTTATATACTAAGGCATTTATCATAAAATAGGTGCTAAATATTGCTAAAAATAGCATCACATAATCTTTAATTATAAATTTATTATTTAATAGCATGATAAATAATAAACCTATTGTAAAGACTGCTACAGGCCATTGAGAATTAACCACTGAAGCTATAGGCTGTAACAGACCAAATTGGAATATATATAATGCCATAATATATGCATTTACTTTCAATCTATCTATCTTCCTTCACCTTCCCTCCACTATTAATTTTATTTTTCTCCCAATAAATTATAGTTAAAGCCTTTTTTTTCAACATCTTCTCTACTAATAAAGTTTCTTGTATCAAAGAAGTTTTTATTTCTCATTACCTCAGCCATATCATTTAAAGGTAGATTTTTAAATACATCATGGTTGACTCCTAATACTATTAAATCACTATCTTTTGATGCTTCTATTATACTGCTTTTTTGATACTTATGATTTTTAATATATGGATCATATACATTTATCTCAAAACCTTCTCTTTTATCTAGTAAATCTATTAATTCTAATATAGGACTTTCTCTAGTATCATCTATATTAGGTTTATAAGTTATACCTAAAATTGACACTTTTTTGGTGCCTTCAACATCTTTAAGGATTTCATCTATTCTATTTAACACATGTCCTGGCATATTATCGTTTGTTTTACGAGATAGTTCTATTATATTAGCTAACTCTGGATTTTTCTCTATGATAAACCAAGGATCAACTGCTAAACAATGTCCTCCTACTCCTGGACCTGGTTGATGGATATTAACCCTTGGATGTTTATTACATAGTTCTATTACTTCCCATGCGTTTATTCCAGCTTCTTCAGAGATTTTGGCTAATTCATTTGCCAAAGCAATATTTACATCCCTAAAAGTATTTTCCATAGTTTTGCACATTTCCGCTGTCGTCGCTGTCGTAAGAAATATATCTGCATTTACAAAGATTTTATACAAATCTTTTATCCTTTCGGCAGAAATCTTATTTACCCCACCTACTATCCTATTATTATTAACTAGTTCCCATAATATTTTTCCAGGTAGAACTCTCTCTGGAGAATGTCCTACATACAGTTCTTTTCCAATTTCCAGACCTGATTTTTCTAATATAGGTATTACTAATTCTTCTACAGTCCCTGTTGGAGAAGTAGACTCTAATACGACTATATCGCCTTTCTCAAGATATGGTACAATCATTTCCGTTGCGGATATAACATAACTCATATCTGCTTTTTTGTCTTCTGTTATAGGTGTTGGAACGGTTATAATGAATGCATCTGCTTTTTCTGGTTCTGTTTTTGCTTTTAAATGCCCTGACCTAACTGCTGCTTGCACCATTATATCTAAATATGGTTCTTCTATTATAGTTTTGCCTTTGGATAATGCCTCTACCACCTTCCCATTTATATCCACACCTATAACTTCACATCCATGGGTTGCAAACATAGCAGATGTTGGCAAACCAATATATCCTAATCCTATAACACAAATCTTTGGTTGATTCATAATGATTCCATCCCCTATCCTAATTTCCAAATCTTAGTTTGAAGTAATAACTTTCATAAAATCTTGGGCCACTTTTTCCGTTGTATGATATTTTTCTACATACTTTCTTCCATTTTCCCCATATTCCTTACCTAAAGTACCCATATTATTATACAAATATAAAATTGACTCTGACAGTTTTCTAGGATCATTTGGTCTAATAGTAATTCCAGCTTTTGCTTCATCAATTAAACTTCCTCTAACATTAGATGCAAATATTATAGGCTTTTCTGCTGCCATATAATCATAAAACTTGTTTTTGCTAATTCCATAGTCAAAAGCTTTCCTTTCCATTAGCCCACAAAGTAAAATATCAGATTTTTTTAAAACCAAAGGTACTGAATCTCTTTCTATTCTATCAAACATAATAACATTCGTTAAACTTTCTTTATTTATTATTTCTATTAGATTCTCTTTTTCTTTTCCATTACCTACTATAACAATTCTTATATCTTCATATTCTTTTAAATATCTAGCTGCTTTTACAAAAGTATCTAAACCTTCACTTTTTGATAGTGAACCTGTATAGGTTATACAGAAATAGTTGTTTAATACGTTGTTAAGTTCTTGGTCTAGGATATCGTCACTTTGTTGAATGTTTTCATCAAATTTATCTATATCTATACCATGAGGTATGTGTACAACTTTTTCTTTATCTATTCCATACATTTCTTCCATGTATTCATAAGCAAAAGGAGCAGTTGTAATAATACTACTAGCTAAATTATAATACTTTTCTTCTAAACGTTCAAAAAACTTAAATACAACATCTCTTATGAAACCATCAAAATCTTCATACATACTTAATGGCCATAGATCTCTTACTTCTACTATAAATTTAGCATTGTATTTTTGGCTTAATTCATATCCTGCAACCCACGCTAATGGATGAACTGATGAAGCAATAATAACATTAGGTGGTTCTTCAAATGTATGAAACTTACTTGCCTTTCTCATATAATCTATATAATTTATAAAACGGGTAAAAGTATTTTTATAGGCTGGTTTTGTTTTTAGCCAAACAAAACTAAAATCATCATTTAATTTTTTCATAACAATTTCCTGTGGAAAGCGATATACTTTTTTCCCTTGTGCATAGGAGGATGCAATAATTGTTACTTTATGTCCATTCTCTGAAAGAAGCTTTCCTATTTCATAATGCCGCCCTCCTCCACCAACATCGGGGCTACTGGCATGATGATTTAAAATCATAATATTGTATTTCTTGTTAGAATTCATTTTTTGTCCTCCATTTTACATTAATATATAAATTAATTATATCTTATTTATAATAATTATAGGATTCATAAAAATAATTGTAGTAAAGATTATCTTTCAAATCTACTCCATTTAAGACTACACCTGAAATCTCACTTCCTATATTATTCATTAGCTCTTTTCCTAATTCAATTTCTTGTATTTTTGTCTTCCTTGCTGTACA
>DATGTQ010000268.1 GCA_035301805.1 Tissierellales bacterium | reverse complement strand
TATTAAAAATATTGAAAATACACCTACTAAACCAATAGCGTTTTTTAAAACTGCCGAACAACCTACAACTGTTTCTACTGCATCAGATAGAAATTTACCTATTATAGGTACAAAATTATCAACAGCAAACTTTGCAGTTCTTATCGAAACTCCGTCTATTTTTGCTCCTACACCATATATAGACATAACTCCAATAAAGATTACCATAGATATACTGATTACTATAACTACAATCTGCCTTAACAATTCAGATAGTTTAGAGAATTGTATTTTACTAGACATTTTACTTATTATCCCAATTATAAAAGAAAAAAAGATTAAGGGAAAAACAAAATTTTTAATTGCTATACTAATTAAATTAATTATTCCAATTATTACAGGATTAAATAACAGCTTCGTTGTAGCACCACCAATAGCCACTAACAATGTAAATAAAATTGGTAAAATTATTTGCATAAAATCTACCATTCTATTAACAGTATTTTGACCAAGTTCAATACATAATACAAAGGTTTTTATAACTAAAGATGCTAAGATTATATAACAAGCAAATAATGCTATTTCCCCTACAGATTCCTTCTCAAAGGCACCTTGTAAATTAATTAATAATGCACAAATTATTGTTATAACGATAATTTGTATAAGAATATTTAAATTCTCTATAACTTCTGCAAAGAAAATTGACATGATTCCTTTAAATATATTTTTTACATCTAATACATTCTCACCCTTTAATAGAGACTGAATAAAATCTTTTACAGATATATCTGAAAAATATTCAAAAACTTCTGGTTCTTCTTTTATAATCCTTTCCATTTCTTCTATATTTAAATTATTTAATTGTTCCTCAATATAATCCTGTTGAACATCCAGACTATTATCTTCTCCTACTCCATGTACTGTAACAGGACATACAGTAATCATTAAAAATAAAATAATTATTACTTTCATTTTTCTCATCATATCCGTTCACCTTTAAGGAAGAATTTTGATTATTAAGTCCATTAAAGCTAGAAGTATAGGCATAGCTAGAACTAAAATAATTACCTTTCCACCTAATTCAATTTTAGTAGCTATAGATTCTTCATTTGCATCCCTAGATACTTGTGCACCAAACTCTATAACATATGCTATGCCAATGATTTTTAAAATAGTTGTAAAATATATAAAATCAATTTTTGCTTCTTTAGATAAATCATTTAGTACTTGTACAACATAATGCAATTTATCTAATATCATAAAAAAGATAAGGATTCCTGTAGCTAAACTGATTAAGATTGTAAATTCTGGTTTTACTTCTCTTACTATTACTATTGAAATAGTTGCCACTAAACCTATTGCTACTATTTGTATTGCATCCATAAAACCACATCCTACCTAATATAATTGAAATAAAGTTTTCATATTTTCAAATAATTTATGTATAAGATTTATAACAACCCCAAGGACTATTATTACTCCAGCAAGTGTTGTTAAATATGCATACTCCTCCTTCCCTGCCCTATCAAGAACCGTATGCAAAACGGCTGTTAAAATTCCTATACTAGCTATCTTAAAAATTAAATCTACATTCATTCTCCTCACCCTTATAAAAGTATAATTACTATGGCAATTCCAGTTAGAACGCCTAAGCTTTTATACATTTTTTCGTTATTTTCCTTCTCAATTCTCGCTTCATTTTCTAATGACTTTAATTGAGCTATTATCATTTTAAAGTTTTTTTCATGATCCTTTCTATCAGATGTGCCTAAAGTTTGACCTAATGTCATAAAAACTTCTATGTCCTCTTTTTTAAAATGTAATTTTTCTTTTAAAATATCTTTGGTTTCAATGAAACACTCATATAAGCTTTTATCTTTATGATTTAATAAATTTTGTCTAATTTCTTTAAAAATAAAAGAGGCCTTCCCATTCCCCTTCTTGTACACATTATTAAGAGCATCTGGAAGGGGTGTTGCACCATATAAAACTTCTGTTTCTAAAAGTTTTATACATTGTTGTAAGTAAATTAAATTAGATAATCTTTTAGAATATTTAATTCCATATAAATAACCAATTAAACTTGAAGAAGTAATAACTAATAAACTACCTATCAATTTAGTTATAAACATTTATAACCCCCTTTCTCCAAAACTGTCTTAAAAGTATGTCCGTCAACAATATCTTTAATTGTCCCAATTCCCATAGAATTGTCTAAAAATATAATTCTTTCAAATATTCTTTCCTCTATTAATTGTCTTAAATTATTTCTTGTTAACAAATCATCCCAGCTATCTCCATGAACTGTAGAAATTAACTTTACTCCTACTTTTAAAGCTTCATTAATTACCGAAATATCTGTAGCTGCTCCCAATTCATCAGTAGCAATTACATCTGGTGACATAGCCCTTATTAAGATTTGAATTCCATCTTTTTTATAGCATCCGTCTAAAACGTCTGTTCTTATACCAATATTATTTTGAGGACAACCATTATACATACCGGCTAGTTCAGATCTTTCATCTACAACTCCTACTTTCAAGCCCTTAAAACCTAATTCTGGCATTCCATCACTTATATTCCTTATGATATCTCGTAGAAGCGTAGTTTTTCCACATTTCGGTGGTGAAACGATAAGAATGTGATAAATAGAATTAGGATATTTAATTATATGTTTCATAACCTTATTTGATACGCCTATTTTTTCTTTAGCAATTCTTATATTTAGTGATGAAATATTTTTAATTGTTTCAATACCACCTTGTCCATATATTACTTTTCCTGATATACCTATTCTATGGCCACCTTTTAATGTTATAAAACCACTTTTCATTTCCTCTTCAAAGGCATAAATTGAATAACTACTTATTAATTGAAAGGTCTTGTATATATGCTCTTTTGTTACATAAAAACTTTCTTTATCATCCTTACTGATTGTCCCTTTCTCAGTTATCAAATAGTCTTTATCCTCATAACATACCATTAAGGGCTTTCCATTTCTAAGTCTTATCTCTTCAATTCTATATTTATAATCGTCTGGCAACTTACGTAAAATACTACTGACCTCAGGAGATACGTATTCAAGGACTTTATCAAATTCCTTTTTTTTCTCATTTCCCATAACATGTCCCTCCTTTATATATAACTATGATTTATGCCAAAGATTATGACCATCTTTTTTCAAAAAAAAATAAAAAGCTTGAAACTTAAATGTTTCAAGCCTTTATTTTTAAATTAATCCTCTTCTTCAAAAGAATCCTGTAATTCTTCTCGACAGCTAGGACATTCTATTTCTATACATTCATCATAATCATCATAGTCATCATAAAGATCAAAAACCTCTTCTTCTACATCAGTTAAATCTTCATCAATATAACTTATATACTCCTCTAATTCTTCATTAGTCTCAATTAAATCTTCCAGCACATCAGCAAATTCATCAAAAGTCTCTATTATATGTAATAATAATTTTCCTTCTTTCGATGAACTTTCAACATCTAAACCTTCAGCTAATCCTTTTAAAAAAGCTACTTTTTGATTTAAATAATCCATAGTCATCCCTCCTTATTTATTACTATCTATTCTTTCCTAAACTCTTGATAAATAATCACCAGTTCTAGTATCAATTTTAATAATATCCCCTATATTAATAAATAATGGTACATTTAAAGTCGTTCCTGTCTCAACAGTAGCCGGTTTTGTAGCACCTGTCGCAGTATCTCCCTTAATCCCTGGTTCTGTATGAGTTACTTCTAGTTCTACAAAATTTGGTGCAACCGCCTCAAAAGGCTTACCTTTATAAAATTTAATTACTGCTTCATCATTTTCCTTTACATACTTTATAGCTTCCTCTACTGTCTCTTTATCAAGTGGAATTTGTTCATAAGTTTCTTTATTCATAAAGTAGTAAAGTTCACCATCATTATATAAATATTGCATCTCCTTAGATTCAATATGGGCTTTTGGATATCTATCATTAGGATTAAATACAACCCCTTTAATAGTTCCTGACATAATGTTTTTAATTTTAGTTCTAACGAATGCTGCACCCCTTGCTGGTTTTACATGTTGGAATTCCATTACTTGATATACATCCCCATCCATTTCAAAAGTTATACCTTTCCTAAAATCACCTGCTGAAATCATAGATAATTCCTCCTTAATACATTTCTTTAATAATTAGTTTCATTGCATCCATAGCTATTATATAACTATTAGGACCAAAACCTGTTATTTGCCCATTACACACTGGAGCTATAACTGATTTTTCTCTAAATTCATCTCTATTATATATATTTGATAAATGTACTTCAATCACTGGTATATTAACTAGTTCAATAGCATCTCTTATTGCATAACTATAATGTGTATAGGCACCTGCGTTTAAAATAACTCCTATATATTTATCATTGAAAACAGTCTCATGAAGCTTAGTTATAATATCTCCTTCGGAATTAGATTGAAATATAAATGTCTCAAATCCAAGTTCCTTTCCTTTATTCTTTATAGAAGTATTAATTTCTTCTAAAGAATCTTCACCATAATAGGTTTGATTTCTATAACTTAACATATTCAAATTTGGTCCATGAATTATTAATAGATTCATAATTTTCTCCTTTTTAATTATATCAAATTAATTATTTCTTCACCAATTTCTTTAACATTTTTATTGTCTATATACACTATATAATCGGAATATTTAAAATAGATATCTTTCCTATCTATTAATAATTTTCTAATACCTTCCTCAACTGAATTAAAATTTTCAATTAAAGGACGGCTTATATTAGAGCTATTAATATTTTTTATTATAGATCCTAAGGTGCCATATAGTAAAAATATTTGTCCGTTTTCCTTTAATAATTTCATATTATTTGGGTTTAATATAGTTCCTCCTCCTGTAGACACTACAATGCTTTCCCTACTATATATTTCCTTCACAATATTTTCTTCTAATTTTCTAAAATAATTTTCTCCTTTTTCTTCAAATATTCCATCTATACTTTTACCTTCTTTTTTCTCTATTAGATAATCAGTATCTATTAATTCCATACTAAGTCTTTTAGATATAAAATTCCCAATAGTGGTTTTACCAACTCCACTAGGACCTATCAATACTATATTATTTTTCATTGAAACACACCACTTCCTTACCCTATAACGTTTTTACTACTAATATTCACTAAAATCCTTCATTAAATATAAATCAGGCTCAACAAAATTTGGAAGTAGTGGACCATATCTATATACCTGTTCTTCACTGTAATCCTTATCAATTAAACCATCTAATAGGCTAATATTTCCCTTATAATCCTTTAGAATAATTAAACCATCAACTTTAGGCTTCCCTTCCCCTTTAATGGATATAGTACCACCTTCAATTATTATAATACCACAAAAGTTTACATTGTCATATAAAACAATATCTCCTTGTACATAAACTATTCCATTTAAAGGCTCGTTGGAACTTAAGCCTTTAATTTCCAAATTGGATTTTAGACTATTATTTTGCCTTAGAATTAAAAATAAATTATTATTAATAATCGGTACTTTTTTATAAGGTTCTAATTTTCCATTTTTAAAAATATAGGCCATATAGTCATTAAGTTCTGTATCTTCCTCTAAAATTATTTTATCAAAATCTAATCCTTCTATAGGAACTACATCTGTTATATTATTATTTATTTCAATATTTTCAACTAGCTCATTACAAAATAGCTGAAAATTTAAAACTTCTTCAGCCGGTATACTGTCTACTGACAAAATAGGTAGCTCTATTTCATAAAATGAATTTATCATATTAAAAACTCCAACTAATTTTTCATATATTCCTTTATATCTACTATATGTAATTAATTTAGCTTTCAATCTACTATCTTCCTCAAAAAATTCAATATTAACTTTATTATAACTATCTTCATCGTTTAAATCTTTTGATTTAAGATTAATAATACTTCCTTCTTTATAATTCTTTAAATCGCCATAAAGTAGGTAGTGTTTAAGTCTTGGTATTACTTCATTTTCGAAATATTCGTCTTTATACATACATAAATGTATCTTACCTTCAGCTAGGTAAAATGCCTGTT
>DATGTQ010000267.1 GCA_035301805.1 Tissierellales bacterium | reverse complement strand
CCATACCGAACACAGAAGTTAAGCCTCTCAGCGCTAATGGTACTTAGGTGGTGACGCCTTGGGAGAGTAGGACGTTGCTAGATTGTTACATATAAATTAAATTATGAAATCCCTATTTCGTAGGTCGAAGTAGGGATTTTTTATGTGTGAGAATTTAGGATTATTTAATAAGAAAAGAGCTAATAATGTGTTTAATATACTTCATAGTTTTTTTTACAGCCTCATCATAATCTATTTTTCCATTTATTATTTTAAACAGTATAGCTTCATATATAAGTGTTGCCAATTCATTAAGGCTTTCGGCATCTTCTTTTTTAATAAAACCTTCCTTCACACATTCATTTACAGTAGTCATACCCCTTTCATATATATTGTGTTTTACGAGCATAGTAGAAATATTATTACTTTGAATTTGAAGTTCCCCAGGAAAAATATCGTAATATTCTGCAATATAATCTTCGAAATCATTATCCAGGTTTGCAAAAAATATTGCATAATATATTTCAGGTTCTTTATATGAATAATGACAAAAACATTCCCATACCTTTAAAAACTTATCTAATGCATTATCTGCATCTTTTAAATACTGAGGTAGAGCTAAAACGTAATCCTTTATTTGTCCAATAGCAGCAAGAAATATGAGATGATCTAAGTTTTCAAAATAATTATATAGGGTGGCACTGTTATACCCTGCTATATCTGCAACCTTTCGTATTGTAACATTTTTAATTCCTTCCTCTTTTATAATTTTATCAGCTGCATTAATAAAATAAGTCATAGTCCTTTTTCTTTGTAGTTCTTTTTTAACCATTTACTTATCACTTCTTTCTATAAAATATACCTATAAGCACATATAGCCCTATGTATCATACCATAATATTTTAATTGTTACAAAAAAATAGATGTTTTTTTAACAATCATGATTGCACTGTAATCATGATTATGTTATCATACAATTAAATATATTAATAATATTAAATATACTATAAAAAATACTTATATTGATGAAAGGAGTGTAAAAAATGAAACTTGAATTAGGAAACTTTTATATTAAAGACATACTTTTTGGTGACAAGACTTTCTATTCACAAGGCATATTAACCATTAATAAAGAAGAAGCACTTAATGTAGTCAAGGAAGATGAACATATTACAGAGGCTGATCTATTTATTGTTAAGCCTGGAGACAAGGTTCGAATGGTGCCAGTAAAAGAAGCAGTAGAGCCAAGGGTTAGAGTTAATGGTGGACCGGTTTTTCCAGGAGTTACAGGAGAATTAATGAAGTCTGGGGATGGAAGAACATTAGCTCTTAAAGATTGCAGTGTAATAGTTGTTGGAAAACATTGGGGTGGTTTTCAAGATGGGCTTATAGATATGAGTGGAGAAGGGGCTAAATATACTTATTTCTCTCAGCTGAAAAATATTGTTCTAGTTGCAGATACAGATGAAGAATTTGAGAAAAAAGAACAACAAAAGAAAAATAGAGCTTTAAGATGGGCTGGAATGAGATTAGCTGAGTATATAGGTTCTTGTGTAAAAAATTTGGAACCAGAAAAATTAGAAACCTATACATTGGATCCTATTACTAAACGTACTGAAGAAGTAAATGATTTACCTTCTGTTGTACTAGTTCTTCAACCTCAATCACAAATGGAAGAATTAGGTTATAATGACTTAGTTTATGGATGGGATACTAACAAAATGCTTCCAACTTTCATGCATCCAAATGAAGTTTTGGATGGGGCAATAATATCAGGTAGTTTTATGCCATGTTCATCTAAATGGTCAACTTATGATTTTCAAAATTTTCCTATGATTAAAAGGTTATATGAGGAACATGGGAAAACATTAAACTTTTTAGGAATAATAATGTCAAACTTAAATGTTGCTTTAGACCAAAAAGAAAGGGCTGCAATATTAGTAGCTCAAATGGCTAAATCTTTAGGTGTGGATAGTGCAATTGTTGCTGAAGAAGGTTACGGTAATCCTGATGCAGATTTTATAGAATGTATAGTAGCTTTGGAAAATGCAGGAGTTAAAACTATAGGGTTAACTAATGAATGTACAGGTAGAGATGGAGCTTCTCAACCATTAGTTACTTTAGATTCAAAAGCAGATGCTATTGTATCCTGTGGGAATGTATCACAATTAATAGAACTTCCTCCTATGGAAACTGTGCTAGGTGAATTAGAATCTTTAGGAAGAGATGGATTTGCTGGTGGATGGTCTGGTGATGAAATACTTGGTCCATCTGTCAGAGAAGACGGCTCTATAATTATGGAAAATAATTCTATGTTTTGTGGTGACCAAGTTGTTGGGTGGTCAACTAAAACGGTAAAAGAATTTTAGGGAGGTGTTATAAATGAAAAAGGCAATACTTTATTTAAATCAGTTCTTTGGTCAGATAGGTGGAGAGGATAAAGCAGATTTTGCTCCTGTAATAAAGGCAGATTTAGTAGGTCCTGCAATAGAATTACAAAAACAGTTAAAGGATGATATAGAAATAACCCATACTATTATTTGCGGGGATAATTACATGGGTTCTAATACAGATGAAGCAATAGAAAAGATACTAGATTTCTTAAAAGATAAAGAATTTAATATATTCTTTGCTGGACCAGCATTTAGAGCAGGTAGATATGGTAGTGCTTGTGGTCATATATGCAAGGCGGTAAAAGAAAAATATAATGTGCCAGTTATATCTTCCATGAATGAAGAAAATCCTGGAGTAGAGATGTTTCATAAAGATATATACATTTTTAAAGGCGGAGCAAGCGCTGCTGCTATGAGAAAAGACATTAAGAAGATGGCGACTTTTGGTAATAAAGTATTAGATGGACAAGAACTTTTGCCTGCTAAGGAAGAAGGTTATTTTGGAAGGGAAATAAGACGTCAAGTATGGTTAGAGCCATCAGTTACAGCTGCAGATAGAGTAATAGATATGTTATTAAAGAAAGTTAAAGGGAAACCTTTCCAGACAGAATTACCAATACCAGAGAAAGATATGGTTCCTATAGCTACACCTATAGAGGATTTATCTAAGGCAAGAATAGCTATAGTTACTTCTGGAGGAATTGTACCAGTGGATAATCCTGATAGAATTCAATCTGCATCAGCTACTAGATGGGGAAAATATAATATATCCAATTTAGATAGATTGGAAAGTGGAGTCTATAAAACAATTCACGCTGGTTTTGATCCTGCTGCTGCAAATGCAGACCCAAATGTTATAGTTCCACTAGATGTAATGAGAAACTATGAAAAAGAAGGTAAAATAGGAAAACTTCATGATTATTTTTATTCAACTGTTGGCACAGGCACAACTCAAGGAGAAGCTGCTAGAATGGGTAAGGAAATAGCGGAGGATTTACAAGAATCTAAAGTTGACGGTGTTATATTAGTATCAACCTGAGGAACCTGTACACGTTGCGGCGCAACAATGGTAAAAGAAATTGAAAAAACGGGTATGCCTATAGTACAAATGGCTAATTTAATCCCTGTAGCTAAAACAGTTGGTTCTAATAAAATGGTTCCAACAATATCAATACCTTATCCATTAGGGGATCCAAGTACATCAAAAGATGAACAATGGAAATTAAGATATCATAGAGTTGGTATTGCATTAGAAGCATTAACCATAGATGTTAAGGAACAGACTACATTTAAGGTAAAATATTAATTAAATACCTAGAAGAGGATTATAATCTTCTTCTAGGTACAATGTTTTAGCTGATATAAATATGTTATAAGGGGGATTATTGTGAAAAAGCAAGATAATAAAGTATTTTATATCTCGATTATTATTGTATTGTTAATTTCTTTATGGGGAATTTTTGCACCTGAATCCTTAGGAAATCGGGCAGATAAGATATTTAATTTTTTAACAGATAAATTTGGATGGTTTTATTTGATTACTATGTTTTTCTTTGTCGTTTTTATAATGTTTATTGCCTTTAGTAGATATGGAAATATAAAACTTGGGCCAAATGATTCAGAACCGGATTATAGTTATATTAGTTGGTTTGCAATGCTATTTTCTGCTGGAATGGGGATAGGTTTGGTTTTTTGGGGAGTTGCTGAACCTTTAAATCATTATATTAATCCACCAGTAGGAATAGAGGCTGCTACATCTGAAGCTGCAAACTATGCAATTGCTTCATCATTTTTACATTGGGGAATTCATCCTTGGGCAAATTATGCCATAATAGCACTTCCATTAGCCTATATGCAGTTTAGAAAGAATAAACCTGGTTTAATAAGTAGTATTTTTATTCCTTTATTAGGAGAAAAAAAGGCTCAAGGTCCAATTGGTAAATTTATAGATATATTAGCTATCTTTGCAACAGTTGCTGGCGTTGCAACTTCTCTGGGTTTAGGGGTTCTTCAAATTAATAGTGGGCTAAATTATTTATTTGGGGTTCCCATAAATACATTTGTGCATATTTTAATAATTATTATTGTAACATTTTTATTTATGTTTTCAGCAATTTCAGGACTAGATAAAGGAATTAAAATTTTGTCTAATACAAATGTAGCGTTAGCTACAGCACTTATGGTGTTAACATTGATATTAGGACCGACAGTAAAAATATTAAACTCTTTTACAAATGGAATAGGCATGTATTTTTCAAATATTATAGAAGAGAGCTTTAAAATAAATGCTTTTGGCGATAATGGGTGGCTTAATAGTTGGAGAATATTTTATTGGGCATGGTGGATTGCATGGGCTCCATTTGTTGGTGTATTTATTGCCCGTATATCTAGAGGAAGAACTATAAGGGAATTTATTCTAGGAGTATCATTAATTCCTGCTTTAGGCTCTTTTTTATGGTTTGCAGTATTTGGGGCAGCTGGAATAAATTTAGGACCAGAAATTGCAGTAAAAGCAATTGAAGTTACTGAAACAGCATTGTTTGTAGTTATGGAACATATTCCCTTAGGAAGTATAATATCTTTAGTTGCAATAGTTTTATTATGTACATTTTTTGTTACTTCTGCCGATTCTGCAACATTTGTCTTAGGTATGATGTCTAGAAATGGAGATTTAAATCCTGATACTAAAACAAAAGTAATATGGGGGATTATTCAATCTTTAATGGCTCTTTCATTGTTATTAGCAGGCGGGTTACAAGTGCTTCAAACTAGCTCAATTGTAGCTGCATTTCCCTTTGCCTTTGTAATGATTTTTGCTTGTTTCTCATTCCTTAAAGAATTGAGAAAGGAAGATATTAGTGAAATAACAAAATATTAAGTAAAATGGAGATTAGATTTTATCTAATCTCCATTTATTTCAACTAGGGAACAAATATTCAGCATTTCTTCTTTTCTTGTATCCTTATAATTAGAAAACTTTTCAACATGGTCTGATTCACCAGTTAATGCAGATTAACCAATAAAAAATATTAACTTAGCCTTGCGATAAAACCTGCTCACCGCGTAGAGTGTTTCCACTCTCTTACGGCAGCAACCCATATTCTGTAGTAACCTCACCTACCAAGGTATATTTATTTTTGTTTTTGATTCTATTGAACATCATATATAAGAAAATAAAATATAAGGTTTTTCTAAAGTATAATTATTTTAACTTAACTTAAACTTAATGTTAATTATAAGACAAGACATTATTTTGTATAACTTTTTATACCGTAAACTATCATCACCTATAGAAGATAGGAAAATTTTTGCTAAAAAAGCTTAGAGTTAAATAAAATTATGAGAATAGGAAGATATAAGTGAGATTCTTTTAGAAAGTAAAGATCTTAATGTTAGAATATAAATTAGATATAAAATAAAAAACCAATTCAGTAGGAGTTGATATAATGTCATATGCAACTTTTTCATATATGTATATCTTTCTATAATTTTATAATCTGCAAGGTATCTTTTCAATAATACATAATTAAGATAAGCTTTTTTAATATATTATTTGCTCTTTAGACTAACTTTAACTTAATCTAGTTATAGGATAAGCCTCCTTAGGAATAGGATTAATTAGCATAAGATAGTGTAGCATAGTTTAGGGGGCATTATTATGAGAAAAGATTATTTAAGGCTGTCTTTCATATATGTTGGTACTATTATAGGGGCTGGCTTTGCATCAGGAAGAGAAATAGTAGACTTTTTTGGCATATATGGGGTGAAAGGTTTTTGGGGGATAATTATTAGTAGTATTTTATTCTCATTAATTGGATCTTTTTTATTAATACAAGTACATAAAAATAATATAAAAAATTATAAAGAATTGATTGATTATTTATTTGGGGAAAAAATAGGATTTGTAGTAGATACAATAATAACTTTTTCACTATTTACTGGATTCTGCGTTATGGTCTCTGGGAGTGGAGCTATATTTCATGAGGAATTTGGGCTTTCACTAAATATTGGAATATACTTAATGGCTATTATATGCTTTATAGTATTTTTATTCAGTTTAAAAGGATTGTCTTTTATAAATTCTGTTTTAGTTCCTATACTTATTATAGGAATAGTTTTTATAGGGCTTAATGTAGTATTAGAGGAAGGTCTAAGTTTTAGTAATATATATGGGGTAAATATGACTAATAAAGGGAATATAATAACTTCTTCTTTTCTATATGTAAGTTTTAATAGTCTTTTAATATTTGTGGTTTTTTCATCCTTAGGTCCACTTATTAAAGATAAAAAAGTGGCAATAAAAGGTGGAATTATTGGTGGAACTATACTTGGAATTCTTGGAATATTTATATTACTTCCACTTCTTATTCATTATTCTGAAGTCTATTCTTTGGAAATACCAATGCTTAAAGTTTCTGGGTATGCAGGGGGAATATATAGAAAGTATTTTAGTTTTATTATTTTGATAGCTATGTTTACTACTGCTATAGCTAATGGATTTGGTTTCAACGAAAGAGTATTAAAAGGAGAAAAGAATCCTTTGTTTTCTTTATTATTTTGTTTAATTTCCATTCCTCTTGCTAAATTAGGATTCTCTACTTTAGTAAAATTTCTATATCCTATATATGGATATATAGGTGTAACTATAATTATAATAATGATGTTGAAAAGTATTAGAACTTAAAAATTAATTAAGGTTGGCCTATTAGGCACTTCTATTATAAACCTAAATTAAGGTTGGCCTATCAGGCACTTCTATTATAAACTTAAATTAAGGTTGCCGGGGATGAGATCCCTTGATATTAAAAAGGGTATTTAACCTCTTTTAGCAAGAATTCTTCTATATTCTATAAGTTGGAGATGAATTACGAATACTCTAAAAATATGATAAAATTATATTATGATAGTTATTTGATAACTGGATATGTAGGGTTGCATAGAGAAACCGATTGATTGAAAATGCAATAACTAGGCTGTAAGTCATTCCTTCTATGTGTAAAATATCCAAGATACTAAAGATACTCATAATGTCGGTATCTAGGGCAGGAACTACCTGAGGTCAGGCTTGTGGAGAATACATAAGACCTAGTTATTGGGCAATGTTCTAGGAGACAGGAAGTCATCTACTTCTATAAGTAGGGTAATTCACGAATAGGAATATGAATACCAAGGGAAACTCTTGGTGCCATAGGGAAGTAACAAGATATTTTCACTATATAAAAGGTATGAATTTAGCATTACCGTTGATACCATTTCTTCCAATACAATTATTGATTACTCTAAATCCATCAACTATCTGTTCTTCATTTACAGTGCCAAAACTTATTCTTATATAGTTTTTATTTTTATTATTATTATCTATATAAAATATTTCCCCTGGCACTATAATTACATTATTTTTAGTACATTCTTCATATAATTCAAAGGTATTTATGTCCTTAGGTAGTTTAAGCCATAGGCTTAACCCACCTTTAGGCTCAGAAAAGGTGACATTATGTTTTTGTAATTTCTTTGCTTCATTAACTATAAGATTATATTTTTTATTATATACTGAAATAATATGTTCAATATGACTTTTCCATAGGTCTCTTCTTAAATAAAGATCGAAAGCCCTTTGAATAAATCCTGATGAAGATATATCTGTAAGGTGCTTTGCTTTTGTAATGTCCTTTAAAAGAATACATGGTACAGTTAAAAATCCTATTCTTATTCCAGGCATAAATATTTTTGAAAAACTTTTTATATAAATTACCTGATCCTGTCTATCCATAGCCTTAAGTGGAAGTTTTTCATGATCTGTATAATTTAAGTCAGATAAAAAATCATCTTCTATAATATATAAGTTATTTTTGTAAGCTATATTAAGTAGTTTTTCTTTCTTTTCTTCACTATAAGAATAAGTAGTGGGGCTTTGATAATTAGGCATAATATATAAAAACTTTGGATGATATTTATTTATATATTTTTCTAAAGTATTTAAGTCAATACCATTCTCTAATATAGGAATGCCAATGATATTTGCTCCCCTAGATTTAAAAGCAGCTACAGCTCCAGAATAAGTTGGATCTTCCAAAAAAACATAATCTCCTGGTTGAATTAATGTTTTAGCTACAATGTCAATTCCCTGTTGTCCACCAGAAATAATTTGTATCTGATTTTTATCTACATCTGTAGTATAATTTTTTTTAAGGAATATAGATATAGATTCTCTTAAAGGGGTATAACCATTTATTTCTGGATATACGAAAGCTTTGCCTTTATCTCGATCTAATACTTCAATTAAGACTTGTTTAAATTCTTCTATAGGAAATAGTTCTGGAATAGGAGATACACTAGCAAAATTAATACTATTCTTTGATAGTGTAAGTATACCGCTAGTCATTAAATCAATACTCTCATTCTCAATATATGGAAGATTCAAAGGGATAGATTTAGTAGATACATAGGTACCGCTACCTTCTTTTGAATATACTAAATCTTCTTCTTCTAAAATTTTGTAAGCATTTACAATAGTTATATTGTTAACCTTAAGTTTTTTTGCTAAACTTCTAATAGAAGGGAGTTTTTCTCCTTCCTTTAAATGGTTATTTTCAATTAGGTTTTTAATTTGAGTATATATTTGAATATATAAAGGAGTATTAATATTTTTATCTAATTTAATATCCATAACTATACCTCCAATAATAAATGTATCGATACATTTATTATACCAGAGATAGGGTTAAAGATAAAGTGTGCTATGAAGTTTAACGGAGAATTAAAATATATTATATTTAAGGAGAATTAGAAATGGAAAAAAGGGAAGTTAAGAAAGATAAAAAGGGATTTAAGATATTTCTCATAATATTTGGAATAGCTATTGTAGTAGTTTTTAAAACCGGGTATAAAGGAGAATTTGTTTCTAAGGTAGGTTCTTTATTTAAAATAAAGAAAACTTTCGAGACCGTTGAAACTATACCTATGAATTTTGAGAATGAAGAGGCAAATGTATATGGTAATATTATTATTAAAAAGGATGGTGGAAAATTATTAGCTTATGATTTAAATGGTTCAAAGAAATGGGAAAAAAATATAAATGTTGACGAAGGATTGGTTTTTCTAGGGAATAAATTTATCTATTTATGTAGTAAGGGGACAGGCCAGATAGAACTTTTAAACAATAATGGAGAAATAGCTCAAACTATTGAATCTAATCCACAAATTGCTAATATTACAGAGAAAAATGAAGATTTGGTGCTTTTATTTAAAGATGAAGGCCAGGAAAATATAGTTATTATGAATAATAATAACGAAATATTAGGTAAAAATTCAGTAAAGGGAGCACGTATTTTTTCAATAGCAATAAATAATAGTAAAACAAAATATGTTGTTTCTACTTTAAGTCATAAAGACGATGAAATCTCAAATTATCTCCATATTTATAAAATGGATGGCAAAGAAATTGAAAATATAGATTTTGGAAAAAACCTTATACTATATACAGAATTTATTACTGATGATATTATTGTAGTATTTACAGATGAAGAAGTATATTGTATAAAGGATGGAAAAACTCTTTGGACAAAAGAAATGGAAAAAGGGAAAGATATTTACATTGATGAAGAAAATAAAGAAATATACTTATTAAATGATAAAAACATTAAAGTTATATCAGATACTGGTGAAGTAGAAAGAGAAATAAGTCTATCGCAAGATTATAAAAGAATTCTTCCTTTTGATAAAGGATTTTTACTATATGGTGATGAACATGTTGCAGTTTTAGAAGAAGATAAAGAAATAATAAAGTATAAAAATGAAGAAAAAATAGAAGAAATAATTGTGAAAGAACCATATATTATATTATTTGATTTTGATAAAATAAATATAATGAATATAAAGACTAAATTATAAATTAAATTAAAGAATGGTGAAAATATGAGTGAAAATTGGATAGATTTTTTAATAATTATTTTATTAATATACAATGTTTGTAAAGGTCTTAGAAATGGATTTGTAAAATCAATATTTGGGATTGTTCAATTTGTATTGATTATATACACGATGAAAAGATATTATCCTTATTTTTATGGGTATATTAGGAATACACCAATATTATATAATAGTTTATTATCAGTTTTAAAATTTTTAATGGGTATAATATTTTATAGAAAAGTTAAAATTGATCCAAATTTTTTAGAGGGAATTGTTTTAGAAGGGGCTTTTAATATATTTATAAATATTATAGGGTTAGTTATTTTTTACTTTTTAATACACATAATATTGGGTTGGATTTTTAAATTAATTTCTTTTATATTTGAAGCACCTATATTGAAACAGGTGAATACATTGGCCGGTATAGTTTTTGGATTATTAAAAGGAATTTTAATAATCTATGTTCTGCTTACTTTGTTTACTTCAATTACAAAAATATATCCTGAAGGTTTTATTAGTATGGGTTTAAAAAACTCAATACTTTCAAATTATTTTGCAGAAAGTTATATTATATATAATCTGTTTAAGAATGAGATTAGGATAATATAAGGAGGGGTGGGTTTGATTAAAAAAGATTATGCATTAGGTATAGTGTTAATATTTGCAGGAATACTATTTTTACTGTTTAACTTAAATGTATTAAATTTTAATTGGCTTCTATTAATATTGTCTATAGCTTTTCTAGTGGTTTATTCCATGAAGAGGCAAACCAGTTATTTAGCAGCAGGTTTAATTTTATTGGGCATCTCAATAATAAATATAATGGATGAATATGCTTTTACAACAGTTAATATAAAAGGTTTCATATTTTTATGGATATTGGGGATTATCTCTTTAGTTATGTATTCAAGGCAAGGCACAAGAGGCTATTTAATTTTAGGTTCTATATTGCCAGCCATAGGTACATACAATTTAGTTGAAGAATTAAGTGTAACTAATGTATATTGGACTTTCTTTTTATTTATTGCTATAGCCTTTTATATAATATATAAAGTTGGATATAAACAGTTTGGTGTAGTATGGCCAAAAATTTTAGCAAAGATATTAGGAATATTATCTTTAATTTTCCTACTATCTTCTCAAAAACTATTGAAGTTTAAATTTTGGAAAGTAGTATCATATCTATGGCCAGCTTTGTTAATAATAGTTGGCGTAAGAATTATATATAATATATATCGGTTAAGAGATTAAAAAAAGGTTAAAAATAAAGAAAGATTAATCCCTAATATGTCTAAAGACTATAGAAGGGATTAATCTTTCACTTTTTATTCCAAATCTAATCCTTTTCTTATTTATTATTCTACTACTATTTCTACTTTTTCTCCATCTTCACTTTCAATGTCAACTATTTTTCCTTGGGCACCATCTTCAATAGCATTTAATATTTCTTTAAAATCTTCTTCATCTAACCCAGCATCTTTTAATTCAGGAACAAATTTTTGAGACATTTTCATTCCTACATTTATAAGGGATAGAGGGAGATTTACATTAACCTTTGTATCTTCATCTGGATCAAAAACTTTTATTTTTAACCATTTAGGATCATTGGTATAGGTATTTTCTATTTTTTCTCTTTCCTCTAAAGCGTTTAATAAATCTAGACCTTCATCAACAGTTATTTTATTTTCTTCCACCATTTTAAGAATTTGTTTCTTTTCTTCTTTCATTTTATTTACCCCCACTATTTAATTTTTATAGAGCCATTAGAAGTTTTGGCTAATATTTCTAAATGCTCTTTATTTTCACTGAAATTAAAGGTATTGGCAATAACTTTTTTTGGATCAAAATCTTTTTTAGTTGATTTTTATATATTAAATCAAAAATATCAATATCAATTGATCCAACGGAAGTTTTTAAATCTAAATACATATTTTCCAGATAAGAAGAAAATGAAATTGAAATGGAGCCATTAGTATTATCCATATCTAAAATATTAACATCTTCTCCTGACATATTCTCAGATATAATTTTGCCATTAGTTGTATTAATTTTAACATTTTCTCCTTTAATATTATCTAATTTAATACTGCTGTTTTTAGTAGTTGCAAATAAATTTTTACAATTAATATTATTGAATATAAAAGAACCATTGGATGTAGCTATATCAATATTTTGACTATTTAAGTTTTCTAAATCTGATATGTCTTTACCTATATTTGATTCTAGGCTATTTCGCCTATTTTCTTCTATAATTATGTCTTTTTTTCTTTATTATCTGAAAAGCCATCCTCAATATAGCCTTCTTCTAAAGCTTCTAATAGTTCTATAGCTTCTTCACTAGTAATTTTTCTTTCTTTAACCATTGTTAAAATCACTTTTCTTTCTTCATTCATTGTGGATCCCCTTACTCGCCATCTTTTAATAATTTTACAGCCTCTTCGGAGTTTATTTCACCAGTACTAAGCTTTTCTAAAACTTCTTTTTTATTTATTGTAGAAGTGTATTTAGGACTATGACCTAAAGCTTTAATAGTATCTTCTAACTTATTTCTAACAGTAGGATAGGAAATTCCTAATTCTTTTTCAATTTCTTTAATATTTCCTCTATTTTTTATAAAGACTTCTGCAAAATGTTTTTGTTCATTAGAAAGTTTACAAAATTTACAAAGTGTAAAATGTCCTTCTATATGGGTATCACAATAATTACAAGAAAGTTTTGTAACTTCCATAGGTTTTCTACATACAGGGCATTTACCAATAACTTCTTTTTCCATGTCAATCACCTTTTCTATAAAACTCTTATTCTAATATCCGTATCTTTCCCTTCCTGAACATGGACAAAATCAAAGGGACCACAATTTCTTAATTCATTAAAAATTATTTTTAATTCTATTTCTTCTAATACATCTATTATCATTTTAAAATCCTCATCTACTTCTTTTCCTCTTCTTGCAATAAATTTTGTAATGCTTATTCCTGTATTTGCTAAAAGATTTAAAAAAGAAAAATGTATACCAGGTAATTTTATAGAGGTATTACTACTTTTTTCTATTACAGTTATTTTTATTTTTGATGCTTTCCTTTTTTTAAATATATTTTTCTCTTTTTCTTTAATTAGATTAACAGCTTTTTCGGAACCTATCTTACCTTCATTAAGTTCTTTTAAGATTTCCCCAATATCATATTTCAAAAAAACTCCTCCCCTATAAAATATTGATTATAAACTTAGTATTAATAAGATTCTCAGGATATAATATAGTAAATACCATATTTAATAATATAATATTCTAATTTATTCATAATGTCAATAGGTTTATTAAAAATATTAATAGATATATTAAAAATATTAATTAATATTTTAATAATATTAACAAGCAATAAAAATAAGATTTAAAAGGGTATTAATCTTTTATATAATGAAATAAAGATTATATATTTTATCTATAATTATTAAGAATAACCCTTTTTCTTTATATAATATAGTTATATACTAGATAATAAGGAGGAATTAATAATGAAAAAAGAAATAGATGCGAGAGGTTTAGATTGTCCTAAACCTGTAATTATGACTAAAAAAGAATTAGACAAATTAAATGAAGGATTAATTACTACTATAGTAGATAATGAAATAGCAAAGGAAAATGTTTCAAAGTTAGCAAAAAGTCAAGGATATGAATATAATACCGAGGATATAAGTGATAAGGAATTTCATATTCATATTAAAAAAGGTGAAGGGGATATTAAAGTAGAAAGTAGTAAAGAAGGTAAATTTGAAGATTTAACTATTGCCTTTAGCTCAGAATTTATGGGAGAAGGTTCAGAAGAATTAGGTAAAATTTTAATGAAAAGTTTTATTTACACCCTTACTGAAGTAACCCCATACCCTGCCACTTTAATATTTTATAATGGGGGGGTACATTTAACTTGTGAAGGATCTGAGGTATTAGATGATTTAAGAAAACTTGAACAAGAGGGAGTAGAGGTAATTTCTTGTGGTACATGCTTGGATTTTTATAATAAAAAAGATAAAGTTAAAGTGGGAGATATATCTAATATGTACACAATATATGAATCCCTTAAAAATCCAGCAAAGACTATTAATATAGGATAGAGGTATGTTATAATGAAAAAAGAAGATTTTGGTGTTGTAACTTTTGAATCTACAAGTCATGCTATAAGGGGAGAAAAATCTCTTAAAGAAGAAAATATAAAAATTAAGACTATACCTACCCCTAGGGAAATAACTTCTAGTTGTGGTCTTTCTATTAGATTTAATTTGGAAGATTTAAATACAATAGAAAATGTTATTGAATCCAATAAGCTTGCAATAAGCGGTATATACAAGATGATTAAAGAAGGGCTTAAATATACGGTGGAAAAAATAAATTAGTAGGTGATAAGGGTATGGATAATGTAACAGAGGCATTTAAGACATTAGTTGAAGAAGATGGTAAAAACTTGCCTATAATAGGGAAAATTATTAGAATAGCTGTAATAATAGGATTAGTATATATTGCCATCAAGGTATTTAATAAAGTCATAGATAAATCCTTAGAACGTAGAAAAAAGATAAAGTTTGGCATGGATAAAAAAAAAGCCAATACCCTTGCTGGAATATTAAAAAACATTATTAAATATGTATTTTATTTTTTAGGTTTAATTGCTGTCCTGGATTTATTTGGAATTGAAACTTCTTCTTTAATAGCTACTGCTGGTATAGGTGGATTAGCTATAGGATTTGGTGCACAAAGTCTTGTTAAAGATATAATAACTGGTTTTTTTATAGTTTTTGAAGAGCAATTTAATGTAGGTGATTATGTTCAGATAGGGGAATACGAAGGAATAGTTGAAGAAATTGGGTTAAGAGTGACAAAAATAAGAGATTTTTCTGGTGAACTCCATATTATTCCTAATAGCAATATTATAGTAGTAACCAATAAGACTACGGGAGCTATGAGGGCTTTAGTGGAAGTAAGTATTCCCTATAATGAAGATATAAATAAAGTAATAAAGATACTAGAAGAAATCAGTGATGAAGTACGTAATTCATCAAATGACATTATAGAAGGACCTAATGTTTTAGGAATATCAGATTTAGGTGAATATAATACAAAATTAACTATAATAGCTAAAACTAGAGCCATGGCTCAATGGGAAGTAGAAAGAGAAATTAGAAAAAAGATTAAAGATGCTTTTGAAAGGGAAGAGATTCAACAACCTTATCCCAAAATTGTAATTATGGAAAATAAAGATTTAAAGGGTGAATAATTATGATTAGAAAATTTAATATTGGTGATATTGTAACACTAAAAAAACCTCACCCTTGTGGTGAAAATAAATGGGAAATTACCAGAATAGGTGTTGACTTTAAGCTTAAATGTTTAGGATGTGGAAGACAAATATGGATACCTAGAATTGACTTTGAAAAAAGGGCAAGAAAAATATTAATAAATGATAAATGGGAAAGTGTAAATAAAATATAATATTTAAAAAATATTATTTCTATCCTTGAAATATGAATATGTACATGGTATAATTCATAGAGTATATCCTTGCTCTAGATTTAGTTTAGAGCCGTTTAGTCCAAAGGGAGGTGACAATATGAGAAAATATGAAGCAGTGTTCATTTTTACGCCTGATTTAGAAGAAGAAAAAAGAAATACGTTATTTGATAGGTTAAAGGGCATAATGGAAGCTGATAGGACAATTAGCAATGTTGATGAATGGGGAATTAGAAAATTAGCTTATGAAATTAATGATTATACAGAAGGATACTATATAATTGTTAACTTTGAAGGGACCCCAGAAACAGTAAATGAATTGGACAGAATTTCAAAGATTTCTGACGGAATAATGAGACATATGGTAGTTAGAGAAGATGATTAATAGCCAAGGGTGGTGTTATTTTTGAATAATGTTATTTTAATTGGAAGATTAACGAGAGACCCAGAGCTTAGATTTCTTCCTTCAAGTGGAACCCCAGTATGTAATTTCTCACTTGCAATAGATAAACCCTTATCTAAAGAAAAAAAGCAAGAAATGGAATCTAGGGGCCAAGCTACGGCAGATTTTATAAATATTGTAGTTTGGGGGAGACTAGCTGAGAACTGCGCGAATTATTTGGCTAAAGGAAGATTGACTGCTGTCCAAGGAAGACTCCAATCTAGGAGCTATGATGACAAAAATGGTGTAAGAAGATATGTTACAGAAGTTGTAGCTGAAAGAGTAGAGTTCTTAGAATGGGGCGACAATGAAAATAGAAGTGGAGATTATGGCGGAACGAGTCCTGGTATTTCAGAGCCCGATTCATCAGGTATAGATGGCTTTGAACCTATAAATGATGATGAGATTCCGTTTTAAAAGGAGGCGATAAAAATGGGACAAAGAAGATATAGACCAAGAAAAAGAGTATGTAGTTTTTGTAGTGAAAAAATTGAAATAGATTATAAAGATGTAAATAGACTTAAAAAACATGTTACAGATAGAGGAAGAATCCTTCCAAGACGAATTTCAGGAACCTGTGCTAAACATCAAAGACAATTAACAAAGGCTATTAAAAGGGCTAGACAAGTAGCATTAGTACCATATAGTGCCGAATAAAGAGAGGGAAGCCTCTCTTTTTCTTTTAGGAAGTCTAAAAGGACTTTTAAAATAAAGGGTGAGAATATGAGAGAGGATAAAGACATAAATATTATTAAAAACTTAAAAACTATAGAATGGTTGAAAGCTGAGCAACTAAGTAGTGTAGCAGAACTTTTTCAAGTATTAAACTATGGTGATGAAGATTCTAAGGAAGAAATAATAAATATAATATCCAACACTATTTTAATTTCATATTTATTAGGTAAGAAATTAGGTATAAGTTATGAAAAAATGGACGCAAATATACAAAACAAACTAAGGCTTAGTTTAGCTGAAGAAAATAATAGAAGAGAATGGGTTGAAGACTTAAGTGGATTATTGGCTTATTTTATGGAAAAAGGATAGGAGTGTAAATATTGGGTTTTAATAACGATAATAACAATAATAATAAAAACAAAAGAACAAAAGCTTTTACTGAATCAGTTTTAATTGCTACTATAATGACTATATATATATTACTAGGATTATCTTTTATTCCTATAATAGCTATACTATATCCTATTCCTTTTGTAGTATTAGGAATTAAAAATGGAATTAAGCACAATATATTAAGTATATTAGCCTCTAGCATAGTTGTAGGAATATTAACAGACCCATATACCGGCGCTTTTATTTTATTAATTTTTGGACCTTTAAGTATAGTATTAACTTATTTAATAAAGAAGAAAAGATCATCTCAACATATTTTAGTAATAACTACTATTGTTTCATTAATATCTTACTTAATTGCTATACAATTATTAGGTAAAGTATTAGGTATAGATTTTGTAAATCAAATGGATGAAACTTTTAGGCAAGTTATGAAAATGCAAATAGATACTATGAAAGGCATGGGTTTATCAAAATATGAGTTGTATAAAACAGAGGGATTACTTAAAGATGCATTTGATTATATGATTCTTATATTGCCTTCAATGTTTATATTATTTTCTATGTTTACAGCATATTTAAATTTTTTAATATCATCATCTGTATTAAAAAGACTAGGTTATAAAGAAGTTAATATACCCAAAATTTCATATTTTAGACTGCCAGGTAGTGCAATATTAGGTACAATTGCTATGTTTTTAGGTTCCTGGTTATTAAAGAAGTTTGGGATTTTTTATCATGAGACTATTTTTATAAATGTAACAATGTTTGTGGCCTTTATATTTTTCTTACAAGGGCTAGCGGTCATTCTATATTTATTAAATAGAACAAAACTGTCTAGAGTACTAAAAACCATAATAATGGTGGTTATTGTTATACTTATTCCTTTAGGAGGCTTTATATCACTTTTAGGATTATTGGATGTAATATTCAATTTTAGAAGGATTTAGGGGTCAGTATAAAGTCTAAATAGGAGGTAAAAAATGCAAGATAGAGGTTTTTCAAAACCCCCAAATAAAACTAGATATTTATGGATAATAGGTATTCTTGTAATTATATTGGCAATATATGAACCAGTATTATCATTTATTGGCGGAATTTTATTGGCATATTTAATATATGATAACTGGAAATACTCCCATATACAAGAAGAAGAGTGGAGTAAATTTATTGAAAGTTATACTGAAGAATTTGATTCTGCTACAAAACATGCTGTATTTAATATGCCTTTTCCACTTACTATAATGGAAATAGATGGAACTGTGAGTTGGTATAATACAAAATTTTTAAATATAGTAGAAAAGAAAGATATATTAAATAAAAATATAAAAAATTTAATACCAGGTTTTAATTTAGAAGAAGTATTAAAAAAGGAAAAAGGTAGTTTTCTAGAAATTAATTTTAAGAAGAAGGAATATAAAGTATTTTTTAATATAGTAGAAGTAAATAAAACAGCTAGGGATGCAAAAAAAATCATTATGCTTTATTGGATAGATAATACAAGTTTCAGTTATCTTAAGGAAAGGTATAGTGATGAGAAATTAGTAGTATGTTTAGCTTATATAGACAATTATGATGAAGTTAAAAGTTCTACAGATGATGTAAATAGACCTATAGTATTGGCTGAAATAGATAAAAAACTTAATTCATATGCTAATGAAGTTTGTGGGTTTACAAGAAAGTATGAGAATGATAAATATTTGATTATATTTGAAAATAAATATTTAAGACAAATAGAAACAAGAAGATTTGATATTTTAGATGATATAAGAGAAATAAATTTAGGAAATAAAATTCCTATTACTTTAAGTATTGGAGTAGGAACTAATGGAAAGAATCCTATTGAAAGCTATAATTATGCAAAGGCAGCCATTGATATAGCCCTTGGTCGAGGTGGAGATCAAGCAGTAGTAAAGAAGATTGATAAATTAGATTTTTATGGTGGGAAGACTAAGGCTGTTGAAAAAAGAAATAAAGTTAGGGCTAGGGTAATATCTTATGCTCTAAGACAACTTATCGACCAATCGGAAAATGTATTTGTAATGGGACATAAACAGGCTGATATGGATTCTTTTGGTGCTTCTATTGGTGTTATGAAAGCTATAGAAATTAGGGGAAAAAAAGGTTATATGATTCTCGAGGGAGTTAACCCTTCTATAATTAATATATATGATAAAATGAAAAAAGAACAACCAGAATATCTAGACCGAATTATTACGCCAGATGAAGCTTTAGAAAAGGTAGAGAAAAATTCCTTATTAGTAGTAGTGGATAACCATAGGCCTAATTATACAGCAGCTCCTAAACTTCTGGATAAGATAGAAAAAGTAGTACTTATTGATCATCATAGAAGAGGAGTGGACTTTATAAAAGATCCTGTACTTTTATATTTAGAGTCCTATGCTTCCTCTACTTGCGAACTGGTAACAGAAATTCTATTTTATATGACAGATAAGTTAGAATTGACAAACTTTGAAGCAGATGCTTTACTTGCTGGAATAACCGTAGATACTAAAAACTTTACATTTCAAACGGGAGTGAGAACTTTTGAAGCCGCATCAATATTGAAAAGAGCTGGTGCAGATACTACTTCTGTAAGACAATTATTTAGGGATGATTTTAAGACCTTCATAAAAAAAGCAGAAGTTATTAAAGATACTTCTATAATATTTAATAATATAGCTATTGCAAAATTAAATTCGGTTTCTGAAGATTCAACACTTATAGCTGCCCAATCAGCCAATGAATTATTAACAATAAGTGGAATAGAAGCTTCTTTTGTATTAGCTAAAATTAATGGAAGAATTCACATAAGTGGAAGATCTTTAGGGGATATTAGTGTACAAATAATTTTAGAAAAATTAGGTGGCGGAGGTCATTTAACTAGTGCTGGAGTTCAATTGGAAGAAAGTATAGAAAATGCAGAAAAGTTATTAATTAATGCTATAGATGAATATTTAAGGGAAGGTGAGAAAAAATGAAAGTAATACTATTAAAAGATGTAAAAGGTTTAGGTAAAGAAGGAAATTTAGTTACTGTAAAGGATGGCTATGCAAGAAATTTCTTATTTCCAAGAGAGATGGCTACTGAAGCAACAAAGGGAAATATAAAAGAATGGAAACTAAGACAAAAAGCGGAGGAGAAAAGGGCAGAAGTTGAATACGAAGAGGCTTTAAAATTAAAGGAAAAGCTAGATAAAATAGAAATTCAATTTAAAAAGAAGGCGGGAGAAGAAGGTAGATTATTTGGTTCAATTACTTCTCAAGATATATCTGACGCTTTAAAAGAAAAGCATAATATAAACATAGATAAAAGAAAAATAGATATGAAGGATAATATTAAAACTCTTGGTACAACTATTGTAGAAATAAAGGTTTATCCAAATGTAGTTTCTAGTATAAAAGTTGATGTTGACCAAGAATAGGTAGGGTGGTTAAAATCGAAGCACAAGTATTAGGTAATGTTTCTCCACATAGTTTAGAAGCGGAACAATCAGTTTTAGGGGCAATGATAATAGACAAGACTGCAATTAATACGGCTATTGAAATATTAAAACCAGAAGATTTTTATAGAGAAGCTAATAGAGAAATATTTGAAACTATAATTAATTTATTCAATAAAAATGAGCCAGTAGACTTGATCACCTTACCAGAAGAACTAAAAAATAGGGGAACCTTAGAAAATGTTGGTGGATTAACATATTTAGCGAATCTTTCTAGTGGTGTATCTACTACTGCTAATACAAAATATTATTGTGAAATAGTTGAAGAAAAATCTATACTTAGACGTTTAATTAAAACTTGTGATGATATTGTAGGAAAAAGCTATGAAAGTAGTGAAGAAGTAGGTAGTATAATTGAACAAGCGGAAAAGGGAATATTTGATATAACTCAAGGTAGAGATAGGGAAGGCTTTGTACCTATAAAAGATGCACTTTTAGAAAGTTTTTCAAAGATGGAGGAAATGGCAACCAAAGGTGGAGGTATAACTGGACTAACTACAGGGTTTATAGATTTAGATAATAAGCTTTCAGGACTGCAAAAATCTGATTTAGTGTTATTAGCTGCGAGACCTTCCATGGGTAAAACTGCATTAGGTATTAATATTGCTTTGAATAGTGCCTTAAAAGAGGATGCAAAGGTAGCTGTATTTAGTTTAGAAATGTCTAAAGAACAGCTAGTACAAAGGATGCTTAGTTCTTTTGCTCATGTAGAACTTCAAAATATAATCAATGGAAA
>DATGTQ010000266.1 GCA_035301805.1 Tissierellales bacterium | reverse complement strand
ATATATGTCTAATATAACTAGAAAACATATAAAAATTATGGAAAGGTATAATGCCTTTTTTTCTCCGTTTATATTTATTTTATCTAGTAAAAATAATATTCCTATACATAAAATAATTAATGGAAATATGTATCCACCAAAGCCCATGAGTTTAAAATAAAAACCTCGTAAAATCCTTCCCAATATTCCAGTTTTATCACTAAATAAACTAATAATAGACAGTATAGCGAATGTTACTATAAATATTGCTGTAATTTCTTTGTTATAAAATTTCTTTTTTTTGCCTTTATTCAAAGGTACCACCTCTAGATAAGATTCTATAGAGGATTAAAAAATCCTCTATATTTTAAAAAAATTGACTAGCTATAGTAATAATTCCTAATAGCCATAAGTAATATGAGAAATAATGAAACTTTTTATTCTTTAATAAACTTATAAGTAGCTTAAGGCCAAGTACTCCAACAACTGTTGAAGTTATAACTCCAATAATTAAAGGAACAGAAAAATTAGCACCACCACTAGCTTCTACAGCTTCTTTAATCCCTAAGACTCCTGCTCCAAATGTAGCAGGTAGAGCTAATAGGAAAGAATATTCTATTGCAAGTGGCCTGTCTAAACCTCTTAAAAGGCCTGCTACTATAGTTGAGCCTGAACGAGATATACCAGGCATAATAGCCATACCTTGAAATACACCAATAATAGTAGCATCTAGACTAGACATAGCATTAGCATCTTTATATCCTGCAGTTTTTTTATCTGCTATCCATAATAAACAACCTGTTAACAAAAAGGCAATACCTATTGCAAAAATTGAAGAATATAGTTTTTCAAATAAATCTTTAAAAAAGATTCCAATAATAGCAGTAGGTATGCTTCCAACAATTATCATTAATGCTAACCTTTGATATTCATTTCTAATCTTCATCTTTTTAGTTTTAAAACCTTGATATATCATTTTAAAGAATTCAGCAATAATTTTTACTATCTCATTGAAATAGACAATTATAATTGAAATCAAGGTACCAAAATGAAGCATTTCAGTGAAAAATAAATTCCCCTCTTTTATACCAAAAAAATGTTGAAGCAGGACTAAATGTCCTGAGCTACTAATTGGTAAAAATTCAGTTACTCCCTGAACAATACCTAATGCAATGGATTGTAAAATTGTCACATCAATCCCCCCAATAAAATTTTCTTTGCTTATGATATTATAGCATAATTTTTCTAGTTATACTATTTTATTAAACTATTTAACTTATCTAAAGCCTTATTAATACCTCCCACCTCATTAATTAATCCACAATCCACTGCCTCCTGCCCTATTAGTATAGTCCCTACATCATTTGCTAATTCATCTGTATCATACATTAAAGGCATTAACTTTTCCTTATCAATTTCAGAGGTTCTTAATATAAAATTAATAATTCTTTGCTGCATTTTTTGAAAATATCTAAAAGTTTGAGGTACTCCAATGACTAGGCCTTTAGTTCTAATAGGATGAACAGTCATTGTTGCAGTAGGAACTATGAAAGAATAATCTGTAGCAGTAGCCAAAGGTACACCTATACTATGACCACCTCCTAGTACTAAAGAAACTTTTGGTTTATCTATACTATTGATTAATTCGGCCAAGGCTAAACCAGCTTCTACATCTCCCCCCACTGTATTTAAAATAATGAATAATCCTTCTATTTTAGGATTTTGCATAGAAGCAATTAAAAGAGGTATTATATGCTCATATTTAGTAGTTTTTTTATCGGGAGTAGCTAATACATGACCTTCTATTTCCCCAATTATAGTAATGAATTGAATAGTTTCTGAGATTTCTGGAATTTGGGTCGTTCCAACATCCTTAACATTTTCTTTTACATCCTTCTTATCAGAATCGCCATTTAAAAAATTATTCATAAAAATCCTCCATTTTTTATTAAAGTTCCTTTATATAGTGTCTACTATTTTTACAAAATATATGCCTTACTATAAAAAAGAGAAAAAGACGAATTTCTTTTGTGAAATAATAATAAACAAAGAAATCCGCCCTTTTTTGTAAAAATATCTATTTATCCAATTCAAAGACTTTATGAAGTACCTTAATGGCTTTATTTAAATCCTTTTCACGAACAAGACACCAAATAGTGTTATGGGAATCAGAAGATTGAAGAATTTTTATGTTTTCTTTTGATAAAGCACTAACAATTCTAGCCATAACTCCAGGTAATCCTTGCATTTTATATCCAATAGCACTTAGCTTACAGCAATCTTCTACTATTTCATATTCATAATCTTCACTATCTAATATTTTAACTAGCTTAGTTAAATCTTTTTTGTCAATAGTAAAAACTTTTTTATCTAGAAAAAAGTTTATAAGATCAATACTTATATTGTACTCTGTTACTTTTTCCATGAGCTTTTCAGTATGATCCTCAGTATCAGTTTTTATATTAACTTGTACTCGTCCTTTTTTATATGTGATTGCAGTAATTATTTTATTACCGTATAATTCCTTTCTATTATTATAATAATTAATATTAGGTTCCTCAATAGTAGTTCCAGAACTATTGCTAAAAGTATTTTTTATTTTTACAGGTACATTATATTGTTGAGCAATTTCTACAGCCTTAGGATGTATTACTTTTGCTCCATCTTCAGCTAATTGATAAACCTCTGAATAACACATAGTTTCTAAAACTTTAGCAGTGGGTACAATGTTAGGATCGGCAGTCATTACACCATCAACATCAGTGTAAATTTCAACGGATTCACAATCTAATGCCTTTCCTAAGGCTATAGCACTAATATCACTTCCTCCTCGGCCTAAAGTAGTAATTTCTCCATCTATGGTCATACCTTGAAACCCAGTAATAATGGCAATCTCATTCTTATTTAATGTTTCTATTAATTTAGTAGGTTCAATTTTAGTAATTCCTGCATCTCCAAAATTTTCATCAGTAGTTATACCAGCTTGATATCCTGTAAAAACTTTAGACTTCAGACCTTTTTTATTTAATAAATTTGATAATACTACAGCAGAAATAGTTTCCCCACAGGAAAGAAGCAAATCTATTTCACGATTATCCAAAAAAGTTTTATCTACAAGATCTAGTAAAGAATCTGTGGCATAAGGATTACCTGCTCTGCCTATTGCAGAAACAACTACAATAATATTATAATTTTTATTATACTTTTCTATTATTTTTTCAACAACCTTTTCTCGATTTTCATCATTGGCCAATGATGTTCCACCAAATTTTTGTACAACAATATTCATAGGCATCTCTCCTCTAATAAAGCTATCGCTAGTTCATATTATGGCTCTTCTTTTTTAGATGTGAAAACTAAATATCTAATTCAATTATAATCATGTCGTTACCAATTTTTCTAATAGAATCCCATGGAATTTCAATATCATTTCTTTCACCAAATAATTTAAACTGCATCCTTCCATCTGGCATAAGTAAAGATTGAATTTTACCAGTTCTTTTATCTACAACAATATCTGCTTCAGCAATATTTCCTAATCTTTCACCATTATTTAAATTTACGATTTCTTTTCCTCCCAGTTCATATAGATTCAATAATATCACTCCTTAGTATGTAGTTATAATATATTATATGAAATAGGAGTTTAGTATTATGTTGTTATCAATTATGATAAGATTTGATATGATATTATTATTTTTTATTAAAAACCAGTATGTCCAAATCCTCCTGACCCTCTTTCTGTTTCATCTAATTTTTCAACTAGTTTAAACTTAACAGTTTCATATTTTAGAAAAACTAGTTGTCCAATTCTATCTCCCTTCTCTATAATAAAGGGTTCATCTCCAAAATTAATCAATATCACCTTAATTTCTCCTCTATAATCACTATCTATGGTTCCAATTCCATTAGCTAAACTAATACCATGCTTTAAAGCCAAACCACTTCTCGCTCGAATTTGTCCCTCATAACCTTTAGGAATAGATACATAAATTCCAGTAGGTACTAACACTCTACCAAATTGTTTAATAGTAATAGAAGAATCTAAATTTGCATATAAATCTATACCTGAAGATCCTTCTGTCTTGTATTCTGGTAAGGGTAAATCACTTTTATTTACAATTTCAATTTCCATATTTATCACCTCAATTTAAAATATTGTTAATAGTATCAATATTATAACCATCAATCATTAATTTTTCAATTAATATAGGTAAAGCATTTAAAGTTTCTTCCGTTGGGTGCATAAGTACAATAGCTGAATTATGAGCCTTACTTGTAACTCTTTCAATAATTACATCTCTTGTACTATCCTCTCTCCAGTCAATAGTGTCCACACTCCACATTATTATATCATAATCTAAATCAGTTGCTGCCTTCACTGTGTTGTCATTATAAGCTCCTGATGGAGGTGCAAAATACTTACAGTCTATTCCTAAGGATTCTTTTATAATATTATGGGCCTTTTCAATTTCTTCTTTGTTGTTTTCATAATTTAATTTATCATAGTCTCTATGCGAATAGCCATGATTTCCTATTTCATGGCCATTATCATAAATCTTTTTCAATAATTCTTCATTCTCCTCTGCCCATCTTCCAGTAACAAAAAAGGAAATCTTAATATTATTTTCTTTTAATATATCTAACATAGGTATAATATATTCATTGCCCCAATCTACATTACAAGCAAAGGCCAGTACCTTTTCATCTCTAGTGCCTTTATAAAAAATATCTCTATTAAAAGTTTCATCTGCTTTATTAAACAAAGAGTTTATCAAACCAATTAATAAAATAATAAAAACTATAGTCAGAAGAATATATATAGTTTTCTTTTTTAAAAAAATAATTTTCATATTTAACCTCCAAAATATACATTTATACTATTATATTAAGAGGTCCATATAAATTATTACTAAGAAAAAACATGAACCTTTTTTTGGTTCATGCCTTAGCTTATTTGTTATTTCTTTTTGGCTTATTATCCTTAGTTTCATCCTTAGGTAGGGCAGCTTTTCTAGATAAATTAATTCTACCTTGATTATCAATTTCAATAACCTTTACTAATATTTCTTCTCCTATAGAAAGAACATCCTCTACTTTATCAATTCTCTCCTTTGAAATATTTGATATATGAACTAATCCTTCTTTGCCATTTAATATTTCAACAAAGGCACCAAAGTTAACTATTTTAACTACTTTACCTAAATATATTTCCCCTACTTCAACATCTTTAGTTACTTTTTCTATCATTTCTATAGCCTTTTCTCCACCCTCAACAGTTTCAGAAACTATAATAACTTCTCCATCATCATCAATATCGATCTTTACACCAGTTTCATCAATTATTTTATTAATCATTTTTCCACCTGGTCCTATAATATCCCTAATTTTATCAGTATCTACATTCATAGTAAATATTCTAGGAGCATAGGGAGATAATTCTTCTCTAGGCTTAGAAATTGCTTCATTCATCTTGTCTAATATGAAAAGCCTACCTGCTCTAGCCTTATCTAAAGCTTTTTCTAATATTTCTCTACCTATACCAGATATTTTAATATCCATTTGTATGGCAGTAATACCTTTTTCGGTACCAGCAACTTTAAAATCCATATCTCCAAAGAAATCTTCCATACCTTGTATATCACTTAATATAACAGTTTTATCCTCAGACTTCATTAATCCCATAGCAATACCTGCCACTGGAGCTTTTATAGGTACACCTGCATCTAATAAAGCTAATGTACTACCACATACACTGGCTTGGGAACTAGAACCATTAGAACTTAGTACTTCAGAAACTAATCTAATTGTATAAGGAAATTCTTCTACAGAAGGAATTACTGGCTCTAAAGCTCTTTCTGCTAAAACCCCATGACCTATTTCTCTTCTGCCGGGACCTCTTAGCATTCTTGTTTCTCCTACAGAATAAGGTGGGAAATTATAATGATGCATATAACGTTTAAACTCTTCCTCAGTAATACCATCAATTATTTGAACGTCACTAGAAGCTCCTAAAGTTGCAATAGTTAGAGCTTGAGTTTGACCTCTCGTAAATAGCCCTGAACCGTGGGTTCTAGGTAATAAGTTTACATCACAGGATATAGGTCTTATTTCATCTGGTTTCCTATCATCAGGTCTAACTTCTTTTTCTATTATCATTTTCCTAATTTGTTCTCTAACAATATCAGTAAGAACTGCATTAACATCACTTTCATTTTCTGGATATTTCTCTAAAAATATTTCTAATACTTTTTCTTTTACAGAATTAATTGTTTCTTCTCGTTCCTGTTTTTCAAAAGTGTGAATAGAATCTGCTATTTTTTCACTAGCAAACTCTCTTACTTCTTTTTCAATTTCCTTATCAGGACAAAATTCAGGAAACTCTTGTTTTTCTTTTCCTATTTCATCTTTGATTTTTTCAATAAATTTACATATGCCTTGGATTTCCTTATGGGCATAGAGAATTCCTTCTAGCATTGTAGATTCAGGTATTTCATTTCCCCCAGCTTCAACCATCATTACTGCATCTTTTGTCCCAGACACTATAAGATGTAATTCAGAATTATCCCTTTCATTACTAGTTGGATTAATAATGAATTTATCATCAATCATTCCTACTAAAACAGAACCAATTGGTCCATCAAAAGGTATATTGGATATAGTTAAAGCTATTGATGATCCAATCATAGCCACAATATCTGGAGTACAATCTTGGTCTACAGAAAGAACAGTAGCTATAACTTGTACATCATTCCTATATCCTTCTGGAAATAGGGGCCTTATAGGTCTATCTATTAATCTTGATGTAAGTATAGCTTTTTCACTAGGTCTACCTTCTCTTTTAATAAAGCCACCTGGAATTTTTCCAACTGAATATAACCTTTCTTCAAAATCAACACTTAATGGGAAAAAGTCTATTCCCTCTCTAGGTTCTTTAGATGCTGTAGCTGTAACTAATACAACAGTATCACCATATTGAACTATACAAGAGCCATTAGCTTGTTCAGCCACCTTCCCAATTGTTACTTTTAATTCTCGTCCCGATAGATTATGTTTGTATACTTTCTCCATACTTAACCTCCTTCATTATATATTGTATCATTATTATTACATTTTACACTTTTAGATTAATGTATTTATCCATATAAATTAATAGAGCGGGAGACCCGCTCTTTATTAACCTCTAATTCCAAGTTTTCCAATAAGATTTCTATATCTTTCAATATCTTTTTTCTCTAAATATTTCAATAGACCTCTTCTTTGGCCAACCATTTTTAATAAACCTCTTCTTGAGTGATGATCTTTTTTATGTTCCTTTAAATGTTCATTTAAAGCATTAATTCTGTAAGTTAAAATAGCAATTTGCACCTCTGGAGAACCAGTATCTCCATCATGTAATTTGTATTCCTCAATAATTTGTGTCTTTTGTTCCTTTGTAAAAGTCATATGTTTTCAACCTCCTAATAAATAAATTCACCTTTAGCTAAGTATATCGCCGAGGTAAACGAGAAACATAGCAAAAGGTATGTCAATCACGATAATTCTAACACAAAACCATTAAAAAGTAAATAGATTATTTCATTTTAGCGTATTTAATATCTTCATTAATTTGTTCAATTAGTTCTTTTTCTGTGTTAAATTTTATCTCATCTCTCATATATTCTAAAAAACTAATCTCTATTTTTTTACCATAGATGTTTTTTTCAAAATCAATAATGTGAGTCTCTATTTTTATATCTTTCTCATTATAAGTAGGATTAATACCTACACTAGTGACACTTAAATACTCTTCATTATCAATAATAGTATTAGTCTTATAAACTCCAAACTTGGGCATAGTGAAGTTATGGTCCATCTTTAAATTAGCAGTAGGAAACCCTAACCTTCCACCTCTTTTATGACCATCTATTACTTCCCCTTTAATTGAATAGTTTCTTCCTAAAAGATTATTTACTTTTAATATATTACCCTCTTTTATAAGCTTTCTAATAAGGGTACTACTTATTAACTCCCCATCTATACAAACAGGATTAACTACAACTACTTTAAAGCCATATTTCTCACCAAGTTCTCTAAGAGTATCTGCATCACAAGAAGCCTTATGCCCAAATTTATAATTAAAACCAACAACTACAACTTTTGTATTTAATTTATCTAGTAATATTTTCTTTACAAACTCCTCACCAGATAAGGACATTAACTCTTCGTTAAAATCTATAGTATATACAGTATCAATATCTAAATCTTGAAGAATAGATAATTTTTGTTCATTATCACTTAATAAAGTTAAATCTTTATCCTTTCTAGTAATAAGACGGGTATGATTTTGAAAAAATAATACAGAACTTTTTATATTATTAATTTTAGCTTCTTCTTTTACAGTATTTATTAGAGCCTGATGACCAATATGTAGGCCATCAAAATCTCCTAAGACAATAGCTACCTCTTCATTGTATAAGGTATTATTTACACTAATTATTTTCATTATATTATCACCTTTATACTAGGACTCTAATCATTTTTAATAATTCTTGTCCATCCCTTTTAATAATTTTACCTAGACCTAAAAAATTTTCTTCACTATAAACTTTTAAAATATCATTGTAATTATAATCTATATTTAAATTCTCAACAGGAATCATTACTCCATTTACAATTTTACTATAATATTTATCCTCTAGTATAATATTAGGATAATTTACTAAACCCTTATCAATAGGAAGTATTAAAGATCTTATAGAGTCTTTATTCTTTCCCTTAATAGAATTAAGCCCTATAGAATCCTCAATTTTAAAATTACTAACACTAGTTCTGGTTAAATAAGACATATATCCATAAGTTCCTAATTTATAGCCTATATCATTACACAAAGTTCTTATATAAGTACCAGCGGAACATTCTACACCAAATAGCACCTTATTATTTTCATCTATTTCTAGTATGTCTAAGTTATAAATAGTTACCTTTCTAGACTTTCTTTCTACAACTTTTCCTTCTCGAGCTAATTCATAAAGTTTCTTGCCTTTAAACCTAACTGCTGAATACATAGGAGGTATCTGACTTAATTCTCCCTTAAAACTATTGAAAACTTCAGATATATCCTTACTACTTACTTTTTTCTTAGAATGCTTTAAAACCTTTCCCTCTAAATCCTGTGTATCAGTTTCATAGCCTAAGGTTAACTCTCCAATATAAGATTTTTTTGATCCTAATATATATTGACTTATTTTAGTAGCCTTTCCAGTACACAATACCAAAACTCCACTGGCCATAGGGTCAAGGGTTCCCGTATGTCCAACCTTTTTTATTTTCAATTCCCTTCTTACAATAGATACTACATCAAAAGAAGTCATACCTGGTGGTTTATAAATATTCAAAATTCCATCCATATTCATTACCTTAAATAGCCCTTTATACTATTTAGAACACTTTCTTCTGCCTCTTCTATATCCTTAAAAATAGTACAGCCTGCAGCTCTTTTATGTCCACCACCACTGAACTCTAAACATACTTTTGAAACATCTAGATATTTTTTAGAACGAAGACTTAATTTAATTTCTTTCTTGTCATATTCTTTTAAAATACAGGCAACCTCTATATTTTCTATATCTCTAATAAAGGATATTATACCTTCCGTATCTTCCATTGTAGCCTTATTATCCTTTAGCATTTTTTGAGTAATTTTAATAGTACCAACTTTTCCATCATAATAAAGATTTAAATTCTTTAAGGCTTCTATAAAAAGCCGTGTTCTCTCTAGACTCCTACTTTGATATAATTGAGTAGTTATCTTATTTAAATTGATACCCTTATCCAATAAGTCTGCTGCTACTCTATGGGTATTAGAACTTGTGCTATCATACATAAAACTACCAGTATCAGTTGAGATAGCCACATATAAACATTCTGCTACATCTCTATTTATGGGTATATTAAGTTTTTTAATCAAATAATAAACTATTTCTCCAGTTGAACTGGCAGGTGGGAAAACCATATTAATATGGCCGAAATTATCATTTGTTATATGATGATCAATATTTAATATTTTATTAGCCTTAAGTGCAATTTCTTTTCCAGAACCTAATCTATCTAAATCACTACAATCTAAAGCTATAAATAAATCAAATTCTTCATCTTGTGTAGGCTCACTAATAAGGTGCACATTAGGTAAAAATTGATAATCCTTTGGTATACTATCTACCTTTACAAGATGAACAGTTTTATTCATCTCCTTTAAAGCCATGCCTAATGCTAATAAAGAACCTATATTATCCCCATCAGGATTTATATGAGAGCCAATATAAATATTTTCACTATTATTAATAATCTCTATTCCACTAGATAATAACTGTTCTAGGTTTTTAGACATATTATTTGCTCCTTTTTTCTTTATCTTCCTTATTAACTTTATCTATTAATTTAGATATATATATTCCTTGCTCTATTGATTTATCTATATGAAAAACAGGTTCAGGTAAATATCTTAGTTCAACTCTATTACCTATTTCTCGTCTTATAAAACCTTTTGCACTTTCTAACCCTTCCAAAGTTTTTTCTTTCTCTAAATCGTCACCAAGAACACTAATATAAATATTTGCATAGCTAAGATCATTAGTAACATCTACCCTTGTTACGCTAGTCATATTATTAATTCTTGGATCCTTTAATTCATAATTTATTATCTCCGCAGTAACTTTTTTTATCTCTTCAGAAATTCTATTTAACCTTTTTGTTTTCATTAAAGTACACCTCTATCTTCTTACTTCTTTTAATATATAAGCTTCTATTATATCTCCTTCTTTAATATCATTGTAATTTTCAATTCCCAGTCCACTTTCATAGCCTGTAGTTACTTCTCTAACATCATCTTTAAACCTTTTTAATGATGAAACATCTCCTTCATGTATAACTATATTATCTCTTAGTAACCTAACTTTACTATTTCTAGTAACCTTACCTTGCTGTACATAAATGCCTGCAACAGTACCAATTTGTGGCACCTTAAAAGTAGCTCTCACTTCCGCTCTACCAATAACTTCTTCTACAATTTTAGGTTCATGCATTCCTAAAATAGCAGATTTTATATCTTCAATAGCATCATATATAACTCTATAGGTCCTAACATCAACATTTTCTCTTTTAGATAAATCTATTGCAGTAAGAGTCGGTCTTACATTAAAACCTATAACTATTGCATTAGATGCTGCAGCCAACATTACGTCACTTTCTGTTATACCACCAACTCCACCATGTATAATATTTATTTTAACCTCATCAGTTTCTAATTGCATTAAAGTTTGATTAATAGCCTCAATAGAACCTCTTACATCCGCTTTAATTATTACACTTAATTCTTTAACTTCCCCTTCTTTAATTTGCTCAAATAAATCATCTAATGAAACTTTATAATTTGCCTTTAATTTTTCATCTCTTCGAATTTCCCGTCTTTTTTCGGCAAAATCTTTTGCTAGTTTTTCATCTTCTGTAGCATATAACATTTCCCCTGCATTTGGAACTTCGGATAATCCTAAAATCATAACAGGTATAGAAGGTGTAGCAGTTTTTACTCTTTCGCCATTATCATTGA
>DATGTQ010000265.1 GCA_035301805.1 Tissierellales bacterium | reverse complement strand
GATATTACAGATAATGTGGTAGAGGATCTATTTTAAAAGTTTATAACTGTAGATGAAGTAGATATGGTTTATTCTAAGAAACATGGGGTTAAATACAAGAATAAATACTCCGTGCTTAGGGCAATTAATCGAAGATTTTTTTGAACGCTATAGCAATACTTTTATTCCTACCTACTATGCTATGGATTCTGATTATGATCTTGACTATCTGTAGGCGGTGTTGTCTCTGGCAGGATTGATTATTGTTACAGCAGGATTAGCAATTCCAATAGCAAGTGGTGTCCCAATAGAAAAAGTTATGGCAACCCAAGCTAAACGTATGATCTCTGGCACAGTTGCTCAGTAGCATCTAATGCCCTTATGGATAGATATGATTTAAATTCATATATAGCAATGGGAATTGGAATGGGGATTAGTAATATTACTTATAGGGGAATAAATTCGATGGAAGTAGATACTACAATGGGTATTGTTGCGTCGGGTGGTAAGGAAGTGAAGGAAGTTTTGGTGGATGAGGGAGTTGTAGGGACTAATAAAGGCGTTATTAGAGATGGAAGTCATATCGATAAGTTTGGTAAATTGAAGCCTAATAGTAAGTATCAAACTGGAGAATACGAGTACTTATATGGAACAGAAGAGCTAGGAATAATCCATAAATTTGAGGCAGAAGACTTAAAATTAACCAAGAGAAAAGAAGGCTACCTCATAACTGTTCCACCCTAGGTAAGGAGCTAGGCGATCATGCTGGACATATAGCAGCAGATAGATTTGGAGGGTCACCAAAATTGGATAATTTATTATCTCAATCTAGTAGGGTGAATTTGAGTAAATATAAGAAATTAGAAAATCAATGGAGCAAAGCAATTAAGGAAGGAAAAAAAGTCGCGGTTAATATAAATATTAATTATGATGGTAAGGGGTTAAGGCCTATTAGTTTTGATGTTGAGGATATAATAGATGGGATTTATCGTTTTGTAACAATAGAAAATTTATAAGGATGTGAGGTTTTAAAATGAAAGTATTTGAAGATTATTTTTCTGAAATACAGACAGATATGATATCTATAAGTCTAGAATATGTAGATGAAAAGGCAGAACAGGTTTATATTTATTGCTCATATGAACCAGGGATGTATTACTTTGATGTTTTTTATAAAATTAATGGTGAAATAGTTCAGCGACACGAATTAAATAAGGTAACATCAAATTATACTTATGATGTATCTATTGATAGACAACGATCTCTTATGAAGATTGGTGTAAATAATTTAAAAAAATACATAAAAAATGTAAAGAATTTAATAAAGAGATGCCAACGGAGATTAAACTTATATATGATGTAAAAACAAATAAGCTTTCAGGTTCATACTCCTATGAATTAAAATATTCCAATGATGAAGACATACTGCCAAGTGATATTTTTGAAGGATGGTATGAAGAGGAAAAGAATAGATAAGGGATCCACTTTTAAAGAGAAATGGAAACTATATTTAAATACTTTAAAAAGTATGGGAATATTCCAGATGATATAATGTTGAAATACAAAGATAAGGTTCCAACAGAGTTGTTGGAAGTATGAGGAAAGTATTGACTTGGGAGTTTAATTAATTCATATTTAAAATTAATTAATCCAGATGATTATTTAGAACTTTTAGAAGGTTGCTATTTAAGAAGTAGCGAAGCAGTTCCTATTTTCACAACATCAATGGGAGATATCATTGTATGGGAAAAAGAAGGGTATGTGAATTTATTAAATTTTAGAAAATGATATGTTAGTGTTATATCGTCAGGATTTGAATGATACTAACTTTATGAGTGATGAGTTAAAGTGTCAACCTTATACAGAGGTAATTAAAAAATGGTGAACCTACTTACGATGAATGCTTTGGCTATATTCCTATTCTAGGAATATGGGGAATAGAGAATATCGAAAATCTGAAAAAGGTTAAGCTAAGAAAATATATTTATTTAATAACACAATTTATGGGACCTATTGAATAATAATTGAGGAAAGTATAAAGATGTTGGGTAAATGAGAAATTATCTTTTAGCCAACATCTTTACTATATGAACGAATTCCATTCTGTAGATAAAATATATGACATTATAATACTCACATATAATTATATTTATAATAAAGATAGAGTTATTAGTAAGGTGGAAATGAAGAACATTTCGCTGATGTTGAAATTCCTTCTGTAAGAAATGAAGAATTTAATAAGTGGTTTGATAGCATTCAATCAGGAGAATTTAATAAAATTTGGAGTAACCTAAAATTGAGACAAAGAGTTGAAGATAGAGTAAGACATCCAGGCGGTTATCATGAATGGCATCTTATTGCAAGAACACCAAGGTTTAAAAATTGGGGTATAAGTATGAAAGATATTAAAGAAGTGAGGACTTTGACAAAAAATGTTGAATTTGTTAATCCTCCAGGAAGACATGGAGGAAGGGGATCTACGAAAGCACATAATGAGATTTTGAAAGTAATAGATTCATCTTCAAATTATGAAAGCCTTATTAAAAATCTAAATGAATGGGCTGAAATTAGAATGAAAAATGGTATTACAGATTAACCAAAAGGTTTAAGGAAGTAGAAGATATGAAAAATTATGTTTCACTTTGGTTAGGGAATTTTCTTAGTTCAGATGATGTTGAAAAATATACTAAAGTTAGATATACAGAAGATGGTGATAGTATATTTTCTCAATTTGAAAAAGATTTTAGGTTAGAATACTATGATAGAGATTTAATAGAAAAAGATTGGATTTCAGAGCTAGATGATAATATAAAGAATTTATTAATTGGTTTTTCATATGATGATAAATTGCTTAATGAATTTCATTCTATAGATAAAATATAATACTATACTACTCATATATAACTATATTATAGTAATGGAGATAGGGTAATTAGTAATGCGAGAAACGAGTCATACCCTATGGATTATATTGGAATTACAGTATATAAATCAGAATAAATGCAAGTTTAATAAATAGGTTGAAAAAATAATTTTAGCAACTTTTATTAGGATTAGAAATATATATAGATTTATATGATGGAGTAAAAGTAAATTATGAAAAATTCAAAAGGGCAGAAGTACCTCGTGGAAAAGGAGAAAAACCATTAAAGATTAATTTATTGGGTAAGATGTAATGATTATATAGGCTATATTAAAAAGGCTGTTCTATAAATAATTAATTAGTTATAGAACAACCTTTTCTTTATTTTAAAAGTATATAACAAATCAATAACTATAGAATCCATTAAAGAGATTCATTTTGCATCTAATCCGGAGTTATATTATACAATAGGTAATGCAAGTACAATAATATCTACCATTGGAACTCCAATAGCAAGTGGTGTTCCAATAGAACAAGTTATGGCAACTCAAACTAAACGCCTAGCATCTGGTGCAGTCGGTTCAATAGCATCAAATGTCCTCATAGATGAATACGATATGAATCCATATGTAGCAATGGGAATTGGAATGGGGATTAGTAATATTACTTATAAGGAAATAAATTCGATAGAAGTGGATACTACAATGGGTATTACTGTGTCTGGTGGTAAGGGAGTGGATGAAGTTCAGGTTGATAAAGATTCAACCATTGTTAATACACAAAGACCTGGTGTAATTGAGATTAGAACATCGGAAACTGCAAATGAAGAATGGTTTAAAGGGGGTATGATAAACCTCCATATAAACCAAAAACAGAAACTAAAATTGTAAAAGCTGGGAATGATGATTATGTTAGGTTTTTTTCATACAAAGAAGATGGGACATCGAATAAACTTGGTGGATGGATTATGAAAAAGGCAGATATAGATGGTTTAACACCTAGCCAAATTGCAGATAAATATGCGTTACCAGTAGAACCAACTCATATTTGCGATGTGGATGTACCAAAAGAATTTTTATTGCAAACAGGTATTGCAAATAAAGTAGATGGATGGGGTAGTGGAGGTGGTCAACAGTTTGACACTATGGGTAAGAAACTATCTGTCAGTGCATTTAAAAATGAAAAGTTAATATTGAAATAGGGGATGATTATTAATGATAGAAGTTGAAAAAAATATAATTAGTATTGATGGAGAAAAAATTAGTTTTTCGCATAATATTGAAAGGGTACTAGAGTTCGATAATATTTATATTGTCCATCTAATGGAGGACAATATTCCAAATAATAATATAATTGCTATTGATAGGGAAGGAAATATTGTATGGAAAATTTCAGATGTTATACGTTTACAATATGCAGAATCATATATTTCTTTAAGTAAAGAAAATAATAAAGAAATAAGTGTTATTTCATATAACGGGATTAAAAATGTTATTGATATTTACTCAAAATGCATAGTAGAAAAGCATATAACAAAATAAAGTATGACGGAAAAAAGATGGATTTAATAATCCATCTTTTTTGTGTCTAGCATGAGCAACAATTTGGTGACAAAAGTCCATTTGAGTAGCTTGCTCAATAGTTATTTAGATATAGCAGAAATGACTTATGTTAAATGAGACGCAAAGGGAGAGTATTGGAAACTATATAAATGAAGTACATGTTTTAATCACTCAAATACTCACTTAACTTTTAATATATGCTATCAGATGTTATTTATTTGAAGGTTCCCAGAAAATAGTGAACAAGAACGAAAAATGTCCTCATAGATGAATACGATATGGATCCATATATAGCAATAGGAATTGGAATGGGAATTAGCAATATTACTTATAAGGGAATAAATTCGATAGAAATGGATACTACAATGGGTATTACTGCGTCGGGCGGTAAGATATCGGAAGAAGTATCTACGACCGAAAAAATGGATAGATTTACAGAACATCAAGATGATGTTTCGGATATTAAAAGTGTAAAAAAGATTATTGCTGAAAGAACTAAGGGGTTAGATCTAAATGAACATCCTGCAAAGACTAAACAGCTAAGTTCTAAAAAGATGAAAGAATTAAAAGAAAAAATTGATACTCGAACTATTACAAAAGGAGAATATAAAAACTATATGTGGAATAAAAGATTTGCTAGAAAACGTAAAGCAGGAATTACGAAATTTTGGGATATGGAATTAGAAAGAATAATAAATGAAAAACCTACAACTAGAAATTGGAGTCAAGAACAGATTCAAGATATACTATTAGGAGAAGCTCCGAAATTTGATGGTAAACCAATTATTGGACACCATAGTTACAGTGCTTCTAAATATCCTCATTTAGCCGATAAAGGTGAAATTATCTATCCAGTTACTTTTAATGAGCATTTTAACGGTTGGCATGGTGGAAATTGGAGGAATAGCATGCCTGGAGAACCTTATAATATTCATTAAGGATTTCTAAGAAAAGGGAGGAAAATATATGAGTGAAAATAGAATAGATATAAAAATTCTTAGTACTGAAGATAAAAACAAACTTATACCAGTAATTAGGGAACATAGTAGCAAATCTATTAGTGAGATAAGAAGAGATATTAATGAATGTTCCCCTATCTTAACCTTATACTATATAGATAACCCAGAGGGATTATCATTATTGTCAAGTGCCATAAAAGAACTGGAACGAAAAGGGGCAAAGTTAGAAATTATACAAAAAATCGGGAACTTAAGTAGAGTTATAAGTAGTAGTACAATAGAGAATTTGATTGATAGAGATAAATTAATTACAGAACAGATTCAGCAATATGACGATAAAATTTCTGATTAAAAAAGTAAATTAATAACATAGCAGAAGTAATTAAAACGTTGGCAAGAAGGGCTTGTTTCCTAGACCAACGTTTTTTAATCTTTTAGTTCATTTTATGAATCGATATTAATGCATACAAAGTTCAGTCTCAATAAAATCTAAAACATATGAAATGCCAAATCCAGAATTATATTATAAAATAGGTAATGCAAGTACAATAATCTCTAGTATGGGGGCTCCAATAGCAAGTGGTATACCAGTACAATAAATTGCAGCAACTCAAACTAAACGCCAAGCATTTGGTGCACTTATAGGTATGATTTAAATATATCTATATATATAACATGTGGATTATTGGAATGGCGGCAAAGAACTATAGGTTTATCCAAGTGGAACAAAATATATGTTAGAATATATAGGATTTAATAGTCAAGATATAGGTTTTTTACAACATTGGTAAGAAGTCAACAAATGTTAAATAAATTTAAATATTAATATACAGAATTATCTAAAATAGGGTATAATAAATATAAGGATAATATTATAATATAAAATATTAGAGAAAAGTGAACATTTCCTATTAAGAGAAGATTTATCAATTCACTATATAGAATTACCTAAATTTGATGATAAAAAAGATATAGAATATATGGAAGCAGTAGAACTATGGTTAATATTTATGAAGAGAATAGGAGAACCAGGGACGGAAGAACTGTTAAATCAGCTTATGGAAAGGAGTGAAACATTAAAGATGGCTAAAGAAATGTTAGAAAAGATATCTGCTGATGAAAGACTAAGAGAGAAATATTATGCTAGAGAGAAGGCTAGACGGGATGCCATATCTAGATTAAAATATGCAGAAAGAAAAGGAATGGAAAAAGGAATAGAAAAAGGAATAGAAAAAGGAATAGAAAAGGGAATAGAAGAGAATAAAGAAAAAACAGCTATTAAGGCAATAGAAATAGGGCTTAGTATAGATGAAGTTATGAAGCTAACTGGATTTACTAAAGAGGAGATTGAAAAATTAAAGAAAGGGTTTAATAATTAAATATATACAATTGTAGGGGATGTTTCATAACTAATTAATCAGTTATGGAATGCCTCTTTTTTATGTTCAAGTTAACAACTGAATTACTTAAGTTTCCATAACCAAATATATTTTTTAGCCTGATTTTAGATATAGCAAATAGAACTTGGATATTTTCTTGTTTTTTTTAATTCATAATTCGATGGTTTTATGAAAGCTTCTATTTGATTTTGCTTTAAGTACGGAGAATGTTCCTCAGCAAAATAAATATATGGTTTAATGATATCAGAAATGCCATAAGTTAGAGGGGATAGAGATGTCATTTGAAATTAGGCTCAATGAGATTTCTAAAACTCTTTCTCTATATAGATCTTTGTGGGTACAAGAATGTATTTTAAACCAGATAGATAATAGGCTCAAATATAGAAATGAGGTGGATTAAATATAATTCCACCCCAAGTATTAATAGAGAACTAATAATTAATATAGGTGACAAGCCACCGTATGTTTTGGACTTATTTCTTGTAATGCAGGTTCTATTTTATGGCATTTTTCCATTGTATATTTACATCTAGTAACAAATTTACACCCTTGTGGTGGATTAAGTGGGCTTGGCACATCTCCTGTTAATGTTTTTATAGGTTTTTCCATGGCCATTTTTGGATCTGGTTCTAAAACTGAAGATAATAGAGCCTGAGTATATGGATGGGCTGGATTCTCATATATTTCATCACTTGACCCTATTTCAATTAGTTTTCCTAAATACATAACTCCTATACGATGGGATATATGTCTTACCATAGATAAATCATGAGCGATGAATAAATAAGTTAATCCCATTTCTTCTTGTAAATCCTCTAACATATTTACTACTTGGGCTTGAATAGATACGTCTAATGCAGATATAGGTTCATCACATAGTATAAATTCTGGATTAATGGATAGAGCCCTTGCTATTCCAATTCTCTGTCTTTGTCCGCCACTAAATTCATGAGGATATCTATCCATGTGTTTATTATCTAAACCAACCTTTTTCAATAAAGTAAGGACCCTTTCTTTTTTTTCTTTTTTACTTCCTATATTATAAACATCTAATGGTTCTGATATTAAATCTTCAACTGTTAAAGTAGGATTTAAAGAAGCATAAGGATCCTGGAATATTACTTGCATTTTTCTTCTATAGGGTTTAAGTTCCTTTTCCTTTAATTTAGCTATATCTTTCCCTTTATATAGTATTTCTCCTCCAGTTACATCGAAAAGCCTAATAATACTTCTACCAGTAGTAGATTTACCACAACCTGATTCTCCTACAAGACCAAAAGTTTCCCCTTCTTTTATATAAAAACTAACATTATCTACTGCCTTTAAATATTTAGTCTTTCTAAAAAATGATGACTCTTTTACTGGAAAATATTTTTTTAAATTATTCACTTCTATTAATTTATTGCTCATTATTTTCACCTTTTCCACATATAGATTTATCTAATCGCCAACACATTGCCCTATGATTTTTATCTTTGTTAAAATACTTTGGTTGTTTTTCTTTACATATATCCATAACATAAGGACAACGTTGGGCAAAAGGACAACCTTTTATTTCAAAAGCTAAATTTGGTGGGTTTCCTTTAATAGGTATAAGTCTTTTTTTTGTTCCACCTTTTATCTTTGGTAAAGATTCCAGTAACCCTTTAGTATAGGGATGTAGTGGATTATAAAATATATCTTCTACTTTTCCCTCTTCCATTATCATTCCGCCATACATAACAATTACTTTAGAGCATGTATTAGCTACTACTCCTAAATCATGGGTTATGAGAATGATAGATGTATTAAGCTTTTTCTTTAATTCCATTAAAAGTTCCAATATTTGAGCTTGAATAGTAACATCTAGAGCAGTTGTAGGTTCATCAGCTATAAGTAAATCTGGTTTGCAGCTTAAAGCCATGGCAATGATAGCCCTTTGTCTCATGCCTCCACTAAATTCGTGAGGATAATTATTATATCTTTCCTCTGCCGAAGGAATGCCTACCATTTTTAGCATTTCTATAGTTTTTGCTTTGGCTTTACTTTTACTTAACCCTTGATGCCTTTTTATGACATCTGAAATTTGATTTCCTACTGTAAATACTGGATTTAGAGAAGTCATAGGATCTTGGAATATCATTGCAATATCATTCCCTCGTATTTTTATCATTTCTTTTTCACTTTTATTTAAAAGATTTTCTCCTTTATAAATTATCTCTCCATTAGTAATTTTTCCTGTATTTTTAAGTAACCTCATTATGGATAAAGAGGTTACAGATTTTCCACTTCCTGACTCTCCAACTATTCCTAGCATTTCTCCTTGTTTTACATCAAAGCTAACTCCACGAACGGCTCTTACTTCACCACTATGATTAAAAAATGTTACTTCTAAATCTTTTATTTTAAGTAAGAAGTCTTTCATTATAATACTTCCTTTCATTTTTTACTAGTCATTATTTGCCTTAGGTTCAAAGGCAACTCTAAAAATATCTCCTAGAACATTAAAGCTTAAAACTGTTATTAAAATTAAAACTCCTGGAAATAAAGCTAAATGAGGAGCTTCTTCCATATATCCTTGAGCATATTTTAGCATACTTCCCCAAGAAGAATTTGGTTGGCGTACTCCTAATCCTAGGAAACTTAAGGACGATTCCATAAGTATTGCATTAGCTATGTTTAATGTAGAAGCAACGATAACCGTAGGAAATATATTAGGAATTATATGTTTTTTTATGATACCACTAGGTTTTTCACCTATGACCTGTGAATATAGAACATATTCCCTTTCTTTAATGGAAATAGTTTCTCCCCTAACGATTCTTGCTGTACCCATCCAGCTAAACAAGCCTATAATAATAATTATATTTTGTATTCCTGGTTTCAAATAAGCATTTAATATGAGTATTAGAAAAAAAGTAGGAATACTCATTAAAATATCTATAATTCTCATAATAATACTATCTACCTTGCCTCCAAAATATCCACTAATAGTTCCTACTATGGTTCCTATAATTGTGGAAATTATCATAGATAAGAAACCTACTGTAAGGGAAACTCTTCCCCCGTATAATGCGCGAGCAAAATAATCTCTTCCCATATCATCGGTTCCGAACAAATGAGATTTTGAAGGTGCTGCTAGACGATTCATTACATCAATTTTATTTGGGTCATAGGGAGATAGAAAAGCTAAAATAGATGCAATAGACAAAATAATAATTACTAAAATAGATATTACTCCTAATTTACTTTCTTTTAACTGATATATTAAATTAGATTTTAATCTGTGATTCATTTTTAGCTCAGCTCCTTAATTCTTGGGTCTACAACGCTATACAATATATCCGATAAAAGATTTCCTAATATGAGAACTAGAGATGAAAACATTGTAATTGCCATAATTAGAGGATAATCATAGCTAAATATAGCCGTCATACCTAGCTGCCCCATACCAGGCCATCCAAAAATACTCTCTGTAATAAAAGCTCCTGATACCAAACTAGGTAAAGACATTCCCAGTATAGTAATTACAGGTAAAATAGCATTTTTTAATACATATTTATATAATATTTCATTTTTACTAGCTCCTGATGCTAACTGAACTGTTACATATTCTTCTTTTAATTCACTAATAGTATTAGATCTAATATACCTAGCAACTACTGCTATATTTTGTATACTTAATACTAAAATAGGCATTATTGCATGTTTTATAAGATCCCAAGTGCTATAAACTCCTGTTGTTCTCATACCTATGCTTGGTAATAAGTGTAACTTTAGGGATAATAAATAGATCAATATCATTGCAAACCAAAAACTTGGTAAAGATATACCGAGATAAGATATAATTGTAACTATTTGATCGAAAAGCTTATTTTGATTAGCAGCTGAAAAAAGACCTATTATAATTCCTATAATCATAGAAAATATTAAGGAAGTTAACATAAGGCCTATAGTTGCAGGTAGTCTTTCAGTTATCTGTGTAGCAACAGGTCTATGATTAACTAAAGAATATCCTAAATTCCCCTTTAATACATTCCTTATCCACCTTATATATTGGATATGGATTGGATCATTAAGCCCCATACTTTCTCTAATTCTCTCAATGTCAGCTGGTCCCATTTCTGGAGTTATATAGGCTTGAACTGGATCCCCAGGGGCTAGTTTTATAAGAAGAAATGAAACTATAGATACTGCAATAAGCATTGGTATTGTTTGTAATACCCTTTTAATAATTAACCTTTTCACCCTAATTCCTCCTATATAATTACAAAAGTAAACTGAAAATCAGTTTACTTTTGTAGTTGTCTATTTTATTATTTGACTAAGTATAATTTAGATAAATCTTCAAACATACTAACTGGTACTAACTTAGCTTCTTCAATTCCTCCAAATCTACTATCTATTGCTACAATTGATTTAGGATAAACTATTGGATACACTACCATATCATCCATTATTTCCATTTGGATTTCTTCATATATTTCTGATCTCTTACTTTCATCAGTTTCAATAACGCCTTTATCCCACATTTCATCTAATTCTTTGTTGACATAGCCCATGAAATTATTTTGATTCTCTGCTACAAATAATGGACTATATCCACTAGGTTCAAGACCCATGACATATCCATTAAAGGCTAAATCAAAATCTGAATTGGAAGCATCTGTGAATTTTTCTAAGAAAGCTCCTCTTTCCATAGAAACAAGCTCTAGTTCTACCCCAATCTCTTTTAATTGTTGTTGCATTATAAGGCCATAAGATTCTTGTTCCTCACTTGAATTTGTATATGCTAATTTTAAATTTAGATTATCATAACCTGCATTTTTCATAAGTTCTTTTGCTTTTTCTAAATTATGTTCATATTTTTCTACATCGTGGGTATGATATTCAGTTGTAGGTACGAATATTGAATAAGCCTTTTCAGCATATTCATCAGATTCATAAACGCCGGCTATTATTTCATCTTTATCAATAGCATAAGCAATGGCTTTTCTAACATCCTTATTTTGTAAAGCTTCATTGTTTAACTTAAATACCATGTTATTTAACATGCCCTCATCAAAGACTTCTATATTGAATTTTTCATTATCACTAAACCCACTAATATCATCAGTGGTAATATATCTAGCACTTAATTCTCCATTTAATAATGCGGTATTTGCAGAATTTGTATCGGTTATTACTCTAAATACTACCCCCTCTAAATGGGGCTTTCCATCAAAATAATTATCAAATCTTTCTAATTCTACTTTTTCTCCATTTTTAAATTCTTTAAATTTGAAAGGGCCTGAACCAATTGGTTCTAAATTCTTATCACTTTTTGCTAAATCTTTTTCTCCTTCAAATATATGTTTGGGAATTGGTCGGAGACTTCCTAGTTTACTTGTAAATGGTACTGATATCTGGGGTAATACAAATTCAACTGTTAAATCATCTACTTTATTCACCTTTACTGGCTTTCCATCTACTAAAAAGGAACTTATAAGATGAGAATTTTGATTTTCATCAAGTATTGAATCTACTGTAAAGACAATATCATCAGCAGTTAAGGGCTCTCCATCATGCCATTTAAGTCCTTCTTTTAATTTTAAAGTATAAGTTAAATAATCCTCTGAATGCTCAATGCTCTCTGCTAAATAATAACGGGTTTCTTCTGCATCTGTTACATACAATGGTGAAAACAATGCATTGTTAATAGTCATAGTAACCCTGTCACCTGCATATAATGGATTCATTACATTTGGATCACTATTAATTCCAAATATAAATATTCCACCATCTTCTTTAGTTGGCTCAGAAGATTCATCTTCTGTGTCTTTTGATGTATCTGCTGGTGGTTGAGTTTCACTTACATTTTTACTACATGCTGTAGACATTAATATAATCAAAGCAATAATTAATACTAACCCTTTTTTACTTCTCATAGTATTCCTCCTAAATCTACTTATTTTCTTACTACCTTCATGGAACATTTTATTAGTGTCTAAAGTTTAAATCAAATTGATATTTTATATACATTCTGGATGTGATATAGATAGAATTTATGGTACTCAAAAATTATATATAATAAGTAAAAAAATAAACTCTTAATCATTGATATTTATGGGTGTAGGGGCAATGACAGACTTTAGACATTTAATGGCAAATCCAAGAAGTATATTATAAGGAGTGGCAGCTCAATTTGGTATTTTCATTACAATTATTAGGACCTATAAAGGAGGATCAACAGATCCATCTGAATTTCTAAATAAACCTATTGAAAGTTATAGTAGCTTATAAAGCTGGTGAAGGTACAGATGTTGGAGCACGTATTTTGACCTCTGTTGCAGAAAAAAACCTGGCCAGTTTTTAGTAGTACTTAATAAACCTGGTTCTGATGAAGAACTAGGATATACAGAATTGGCAGGAGCAAAACCAGATGGATATACTGTAGGATTTATTAATCTACCTACATTTGTGAGTTTAATTTTAGAAAGAGATACTAAATATGAGGTGGATGATGTAGTTCCAATTTTAAATCATGTATATGATTCAGAAGTTTTAATAGTTCAAGATTCGAGTAAGTAGGAAACTCTTGAAGACTTTGTAAATGATGCTAAAGAAAATCCAGAAAAAATAACTATATCTAATAATGGAACTGGTACTTCTAACTACATAGGTGCTGCATATTTTACCTATTAGCTTATGGTCTACAGTTATCGGGACTGTAGTTGGAATACTACCAGGAGCAGGTGGAACAATTGAGAGTTTCATAGGATATAATGAAGCAAAAAGATTTTCTAAGAACAAAGAAGAATTTAGTGAGGGTAGTATAGAAAGTATAGTAGATGCAAAGGTAGCTAATAATGCTGTTACTGGAGGTTCATTGATTCAAACACTAACCCTTGGAATACCAGGAAATAGTGTAACTGCAATTTTACTTGGAGGACTAGTAATACAAGGTCTAAGTCCAGGGTTAGATTTATTTACTGTTCATGGGAGGAACACTTATACTTTTTTGCTGGCTTTGCAATAGTTAATATATTCATGCTTATATTGGGATTGTTTGGAGTAAGATTTTTTGCGGAAATTTCAACAGTAAAAGATAGTGTCTTAATACCAATAATTTTCGTGTTAAGCGTTGTTGGATCTTATGCAATAAATAATAGAATGTTAGATGTGTGAATAAGGTTCATTTTTGGCATAATAGATTATTCTGTTAAAAAATTTGATTTAAATGCAGTAGCTATTGTATTGGTATTAATATTAGGGGCAAAAGGAGAAACGGATTCTAGAAGAACTTTAATAATGAATGATGGAAATATTATGCCCTTATTTAATAGCACAATAAGTTGGATTTTAATCATTTAAGTATATTATCTATTTTATCGTAAATTGTGATGTCAAAATTAGAAAGTAAAAAATTACAATCTACTTTAAAGTAATGATGTATATTGAGTTTTTACTTGTATAAAGGGGTCATGTAGATGGTTAGTCATATAGAGATAATATTAAGGCTAGTTCTTTCAGCCATAATAGGTGGATTAATTGGGATGGAAAGGGAAGTAAATAATAGGCCGGCTGGGTTAAGGACTCATGTTCTAGTTAGTGTTACCTCAGCCTTAATAATGCTAGTATCTATAGACGGTTTCTATAATGTTAAAACAGGATTGCGAGACGGTGATCCTGCAAGATTAGCAGCCCAAATAGTAAGCGGTATAGGATTTTTAGGAGCTGGGACTATAATTAAAACTGGAAATAATATTAAAGGGCTTACTACAGCAGCTAGTTTATGGGCGTGTGCTGGAGTGGGGCTAGCTATAGGTAATGGTTATTATCTAGGTGGTTTATTAACAGCAGGTATTATTTTATTTACATTAATAAGCTTAGGTTCAATTGAAAGAAAAATATCTAAAACAAAATATAAAAAATTAGAGATTATAGGCACTAATAGATCAGGACTTATTGGTGAAATAGGAATTCTATTAGGGAAACATAATATGGTTATTAAAGATATTTATATAGTAGACAGTGAAATTGAAGATGATGAAGAAGACATTTTAATAGAAATACATTTTATGATTAAAGTAGGAAAAGATTTTAATCCCGTTGGATTTTTTAAAGAAATTTACGAAATAGAAGGGATTTTAGAGGCTATTTTTGATGATAAAACTAGCTTATTATAATTTATAATGGCCTAAATATGAGGAAACCAATTATAAAAATACATTTAAAAAGAAGTGATTTTAATATAATTCATGTATATACAGGGGATGAAACTATTAAAAAACTATTTCGTGTAAACCAGATTTAATTTTATTAGACTTAATGCTTCTAGATATTGATGAATTTGAAGTTTGCAGGATGATAAAATTAAACGAAAGAACTATGGGTTTATCTAAGTGGGACAAAATGTATGTTAAAATATATAGGATGTAATGATCAATATATAAGGATTTTTACAACATTGGTAAGAAGTCAACAAATGTTAAATAAATTTCAATATTAATATACAGAATTATCTAAAATAGGGTATAATAAATATAAGGATAATATAATATAGGAGGTCCGGAAAATGGGAACTAAAGAGCTGTTAAGTCCATTAAATGACCTAGTTTTTAAGGCTCTCTTTGGAAGAGAACAAAAGAAAAGTAAAATTATTCTAATCGATTTCTTAAATTCAATCTTAAATTTAGATGAAGAGGATAAAATAATAGAAATAATACATTTAAACCCTTTTAACTTAAAGGAATTTGAGGGAGATAAAGGTTCTGTATTAGACTTAAAAGTGAAAACGGAGAAAGAAGAGAGAATAAACATAGAAGTTCAGGTTAATAAAGAAGATGATTTTAGAAAAAGGAGTTTATATTATTGGTCTAAGATGTATGGGGATACAATATTAGAGGGAAAACCATATTCATCATTAAAGAAGAGTATAGTAATTAATATAATGGATTTTATAATAATAGACGAAACAAGCAAATATCATACAGAATACCAGATATTAGAGAAAAATGAACATTTCTTATTAACAGAAGATTTATCAATTCACTATATAGAATTACCTAAATTTGATGATAAAAAAGATATAGAATATATGGAAGCAGTAGAACTATGGTTAACATTTATGAAGAGAATAGGAGAGCCTGGGACGGAAGAACTGTTAAATCAGCTTATGGAAAGGAGTGA